>JBFILF010000548.1:0-3240 GCA_041599835.1 Pirellulaceae bacterium | reverse complement strand
TTCGGTCACCGACGATGCGGCCGTTTTGGATCACTACGCGGTGCAATTACTAGCCGGGAACGACGCGGCTGTTCACCAACCGCCCAAGGAGTGGCCGACTGAGTTTATAAACGAATTGGCGCGAACGCCTCAGTTGTGGCTCGAGTCAGCAGGCGATTCGATCGCCATTTGCCGCCACGGACAATCCGCGCAGCCTGACGAGATTCTGGCACTGCTCGATTTCGGCATGAAGTTTAAACAAGCACTGTCGACAACATCGCCCTCGTTTCGCTCGCTGACGTATACCGTTTAGTCCGCGAGCGTGTCCCGGAAAGTGAATCAGTCTTTGTCCTGATCCTTTTCAATGCGCGGGCGGCGCCGCTTACGGGGATTCAATCATTGAGTCGAACCGGCCTTTGTCCCGTTTCCAATCGGCCATTGGCGTCACCATCCAATCTTCATTGTCGACTCCCAGCCCGTCGGCCACGCGATTGATGTAATTGAAATACCCAATCACCTGGGTCGCAATATGAATTTGTTCGTCATTCCAGCCGTGACTGCGAAGCTTGTCGATGTCCGCTTGTGCCCTGTCACCCGGCGCCAACGTCAGCTTGACAGCATAATCGCACAGCGCCTTGAGTTTGCTTGTCAAATCCGAAGTGCGATAATCGTAGACTAATTGTTCGGCGATCGCTTCATTTCCCGACTCCGCACCGAAGTCTTTAGCGTGTGACAACGTTCAGTAAAAACAATCGTTGACGTTACTGACGACGGTCGCCAGCATTTCACGGGCTGCGGGATCCAGCGCATTGTCGGATTTCATCATCGACGCGTAAAACTGCATGGATGCGTTGCAGACCTTGGCATCTAGGCTCATGACTTTGATGATGTTGGCGACGTGCCCGACGCGGCGAATTCCCCCATCGTAAACTCGCTTGATATCGCCCGTTGCTTCGTCTTCTTTGATTTGTCGGATATAGGCCATGGCAATGCTGTTTGTAGCCCTCACGCTGGAAATGAACGATCATCGCCTCATGCGAGATATATTTGACCGCAGCTCAATGCCCCTAACTACTCGGTGCATGATGCGTTGCGTTGGCACGTTCCAACGAACGCCGCAAGGCATAATTGTAAACCGCACGTTTCGCGGCAGCAAAGGCACATCAGCTGGAGCGTGGCGACTATTCTTCCTGGCCGCGAATGCGATTCAACAGTCTCACTCGCTCGGCATGTTCTGGTTCCAACTCCAGCACCAACCGATATTGCTGAATCGCCTTGTCGGCGTTACTGGCCAGCCAGTGAGCGTCGCCTAGCGTCAAATGCAAGCTGGCCGATAGCGGACTCGTCTGTACCGCCTTGTCCAAATATTCGAGGTAGCGATCGTTGTCACCCAGTTGGTGGTAGCCGTTGGCCACGGTTACGTAAGCGTCGGCCAAGGTTGACTGATAGACGTTTGGATCCGCCTCGATAGCCTTGTTGAGTCGCGACAGATAGTCGTCGAAACGCTTCAATCCAAGCGCGGTTTGCGCTCGGTAGTACCAAAATAATGCCGTATCTTCCTGGCTCACTTCATCGGTCAATGCTTCGTAGATTTTTTCGGCATTCTCGTAGCGGCGGGCACTAAGCCAGATGTTTGCTTCCAGGAACCGGATATCAAATATGTCGATGCCCATCTGCTGGGCTTTGACCGTTTGAAAAATGGCCGAACGACTCCCCGCTACGTAAAACTCGTCGGATTTTCCGGGAACCAGATCAACCAGGTACATGTCATTCTTGATCTGACCGACTTGACCTCCGATTACCGTCGCGGTCGCAACCTGGCCCAGGTAGTTGTGCAGGTTGAAATAAACGCTGGCCAGCTTGAAATGGTACACGCCCGAGGTCAGCCCAAGTCGTCCGGCCTCTTCGTAAGCGTGAGCTGCTTTGGCAAAGTGTTTCTGGGCGAGGTAAATATTAGCCAGTTGATAATGGTCGCCAGCGTTTCTCGGATTCAACCGCGTCGCTTCTTCGTAGTACTGGCGGGCCTTGTCAAACGATTCTTTCTCGTAATGAGCTTCAGCAAGTAAATGGTATATTGGGTAATCATGATTGAATTTCAGCAACGGTTCCAGAACGTCAATCACACGATCCGGTTGATCGGTCGGTGTGATCAACTCTGCCAGGTCGATGCCGGCTTCGACATGTTCGGGATTGGACTGCAAGATGTTTTCCAGAACGCCTAGTGCCTGTTCGTCTTGCCCGGCGAAACGGTATGCCTTGGCCAATAGCAATTGATACCCAGTTTTGGTCGGATTGACCTCGGCAGCTGAGGCCAGTTGCTCGGCCGCTGACGTGTAATCACCTTGAAAAAACAGTTTCCGTCCTTGCTGAAATAAGGCTTCCGCCTTTTCCTTGTCCGCCTCGGAAACGGTCGGCGCATCTGATTGCTTCTCGGTGCGTTGATCGAGCGCCGCGGGATCCTGAGCCATGGCCGCGGCGGTCGATACCGCGGCAATGATGGCGGCCAGCAAAAAACGAGTCAGATTCATGGTCGGTTCCTTTGATTTTCTTTTGTTCCGTCAATCGATGGGCTGATTATTTTCGATAGGTCCGTATCCAGTTGATTTGTTCCTGTGCCACGACGGCCTTGGGATGCTCGGAAAACTTTTGGCGAAACGTCTCATATTCATCCATCGCGTCGACCCATTGGCCCAATTCCTCTAGCACTTCGGCCAGCGAAAATTGGGCGTCGGCAATGCGGCCACTGGCGGGATAGTTTCGGATGAAATCTCGCAGTGCCGTGGCGGCCAGCTCGAATTGGCCTTCGCTTTCATAAAATCGGGCAACATTCCACGCCGCGTCTTCGGCGACCGGTGTGCCCGGGAACAGTTTGACAATTTTCTGATACGTTTCCATGGCAGCCGGCCGATCCTTGAGTTGCGTCTCAAAGATTTGGGCAATCCGCAACAGGGATTCGTCGGTTTTGTCGCCCAGTGGGTATTCGGTCGCAGCTCGCATATACAGTTTGACTGCCTCGCGGTTTGCTTCGTTGATTTGGTCGCGCCGATTGGCAACTTGCAGGGCACTTTCCGTCTCGGCGAGTTGCTCCGCGCGGCGGGCGGTGCTCGACAAACCACTGAGCGCCAGCGAATTCAGCCGAAACGACTGGGCGGCTTCATCCAGTGCCAGTTCGCGGCTTTTGCCTTCTCTTTTCAATTGGATTCGTTTTTGCGCTTGTCGTTGAAGTTCTTTTTCGACCGACTCGTTAAATTCCTGATAGGC
>JBFILF010000547.1:0-3243 GCA_041599835.1 Pirellulaceae bacterium | reverse complement strand
TTTCCCTGCGGTACAGAATACCAGAATTCTGTACCGAATTCTGTACCCGGAGGATTTCGAATTGACGTAAGTCCAAGTAGGCCGGGCAGGACTCGAACCCGCGACCAAGGGATTATGAGTCCCCTGCTCTAACCAACTGAGCTACCGGCCCTCGCATCGTAAAGACATGCGCACAACCAATTTAGTTCATTTCGAATTTTCTGTCGAACCGGCAAAGACGCGGTAAACCGGGTGTCACAACAGGTGTCGAAAAAAGGCAGCAGCGATGATTACATCAGTTTCATCGGCGTATTTTTGAAGATTCGAAACATAACGAGCCGTTAGAGCAAGGACACATTCATCCGCTGATCAACCTGGAGAGCCACGCCGGCTCGCACCCACTTGCCTCCCCCTGATTCTCCTGCCCCGGGGCGGTTAGCGGTCCAAACAGGATTCCCTCAACAATTGAACCTGGAATCACGTTGCTGGACCAAATCAAACGTTGGATTAGTATCCGAATCGAACAATCCGATCGCATCGCCAGCAAAGCGAAATGTCGCAATCAACACTGGATGCACGCCGCGGGCGCAGACTGTACCGAACAAAGAGTTGACCGAATCAAGAACTGCGTCCTCTTTTCCCTCCTCCCTCTTCCTCGTCGCTCTCGCACCAGGACATTTCGCGGAATCGCCAGATAACCGTTAATTAACGACAAGCTGCAGACGGCGGCTGATTTCATCAACTAAAGCGGCCCATTTCAACATCCTTGATTTCTTTCCGGCCGGTGCCACACGCTCTTTTTTGACTTTCACCCTTGAATTGGGCGGCCAGTGTGTGTACTGTATATACTATTATGCACAGTGGCATTGTTTTGGCGTTGTCGAGTGATCGGCCCGCGTACCAGCAAATCATCGATCAAGTGAAAGTTCGGATTGCCGGTGGACACTGGGAACCTGGCAAAGAGCTCCCCTCGATTCGAGGACTGGCTGGGGAGGTACAAGTGAGCGTGATTACCGTCCGACGCGCTTATCTGGAATTGGAGCGAGAGGGGATCATCATCACCCGCCAGGGACGTGGCTCGTTTGTTTCCCCGCATGTATCGAACCTGGACTTCAAACTTCAAAAGGAAGAACTGCAGCAATCGTTGCAGCGGGCGGTTGAGTTGGCATCCCTTATGGGACTGAGCGCGCGTGAACTGCGGCAGCTTTTGGACCGGAATTGGAAAGCACACGGGAGGAAGTCCGGATGAAACAGGACCTCGCCTTCAACTTGAGCAACGTGCGAAAGGAATACCGGCATTTCATTCTCGACAATATCAATCTATCCCTGCCTCGTGGCCAGATTATGGGATTCGTCGGTCCAAACGGGGCTGGCAAATCGACCACAATCCGCATCCTGATGGGGTTGATTGGCAACGATGCCGGTGAGGTTGAAGTGCTCGGACGATCGATGCCCGGTCACAAGGTCTGGGTTAAGCAACGTGTTGGCTACGTTTCCGAAGACATGGGATTGTACCGATCCGCCAGCGTGGATTGGCATATCAATTTTGTGCGTTCGCTGTACCCGTCCTGGGACAGTCCTTTTGCCGAAGAGCTATTGAGTTGTTTCGGTTTGATTCGCGAACAAAAAATCAAACAGCTTTCCCACGGTCAACGGGTCAAGACCGCTCTACTGCTTGCGTTGGCTCGTCGACCCGAACTGTTGATTCTGGACGAGCCCACCACGGGCCTCGATCCGGTTGCGCGGCACGACGTATTGAGCCAGCTGCTGGAAGCAATTCAGCTGGAAGAGCGAGCCGTTTTCTTCTCGTCGCACCAAACACACGATGTCGAACAGATTTCGGATCTGGTGACCTTTATCCACCAGGGACGAATCCTGGAGTCGGAGGATAAAGAGTCTTTTATGGATCGTTGGCGGCGCCTGCATTTGGAATTCGGTGTGAGCAACCGGGTGTCATTGCCGCAGGACAGCAAATGGGTCAGTCGCAGTGACCGCCATGGCGTGCTGGCAACGGGACGGTATTCGGATCAGCTCGTGCAACAGCTGCGTGGCCAGGGAGTCTCGGTAATTAATATTGAGCGGATGAGCCTGGAAGAGATCTTTGTGACGCGAGTTGGCATGCCAGGAACGAGGAGCGCTGCATGAACGCCAGAACCATTTGGACATTGATGGTCAAGGACTGGTACCTCCACCGGATGGCCGCACTACTTACCGTGGTTGGATCATTGTCGGCGATTATCCTGCTGGCGATGCCCGACAGGGGCTGGGTCAATTTGGGGGCCAGCATGGCCATGGGGACACTAATTGCCATCACGTTTCATTTCCCGCTGGCCAGTGTTTTGGGGGAACGCGACCAAAAGACGCTTACGTTTTTGATGAGTCTGCCGATTTCAACCGGCGAATATGTGGCGTCCAAGATTCTTGCCAATCTGTGCCTGTTTCTGTTGCCGTGGTTGACGATACTCGTGGGCGGTTATGTGATCGCCCAAAGGCCGGAACACATGTTGGCCGACAGCGGCTTCGTTCCGGTCGTATTCGTTGGAATGGTGGTTGGCTTTTCGTTTATCCTGGCCTTCGCACTGATCACGGAATCCGGCGGTTGGACCATCGCCATCATCATCGGGACGTTGTTCCTATTCGGCAACGTATTTACGCAGGTCGTTCCCAAAATTCCGGCGGCCTCAAGATTTCTTGATTCCATTGCCACGCGTGGCTATGCATTCACCGTGACGTTGGTCGTGGAATGCCTGTTGATTGTGCTGTTGCTGTCTGCTGCATTCCTGATTCAGTCACGAAAACGGGATTTTCTCTAACCATTAGCGGCTTGACGATGACTGGAAGGCAGGCAAGGGCCGGTCAGCAAAATCGCCTGTTGATCTCGGGCAAAACCCCAACAGCAAAACCCTCATCAGCGAAAGGCGGTGAAACATGACTCAAGACTATTTCGCAAAATCGTTGATCGCCATTGGTAATGCCGTCGCTATTCTCGCGGCGGCGACCGCGCTGACGGCCCAGGAGATTCGCGTTGAAAAAACCACGGTGAACGTGGCCCGGAACATCGAACTACAGACAACGATCTATTTACCGAAACAGGAAGACGCCTACCCCGCGGTTCTCATCCGAACGCCTTACGGTTCTCAGAACATGACCTGGGTGGCGGAACATCTCGCACGCCACGGATACGCGGTTGTCGTCCAGGACGTGCGGGGCAAGAACGGATCAAGCGGACAGTTTTTTCCATTCGCCTACGAGAAGGCCGACGGC
>JBFILF010000546.1:0-3246 GCA_041599835.1 Pirellulaceae bacterium | reverse complement strand
GTACTGGGTGATGGCATCATTGGATCGACCCGGCAATTGGAAACTCTGCACAGCGAATAACGATCGCCACAAGTGCACCGTTGACGGGAAAATCTTGTAGGGGTGGCGGGTGATATGAATGAACTTGGCACCGGGAAACCACTCGGCCAGGTGGCGAATGCGCCCGGTATGCGGAGGCGACTTCAGCACCAATCTCCGCTCTTCACCCAGCGTGATGGCCTGGTAAAAGTACGTCAGTGCATCCCGCATCTGTTGTTGTTGGGTCTTGTCGGCCTCATCCAGATTTAATAGTTCCAGATCAGAAGGTGGCTGATTGCAAAACGCAAAATGATAATACGGCGTCGGCGCGCCCAGCGAGACTAGCGCAAACTCGTCTTCCTGCGGGTAATCGGCACCGGCTGGCATATTGTCCATGGGACGTTTGCTGGGCAGCAGCCAGTTGGCCAGTGGTTTCAGGAACCAGTTTGACACACAGAAATGGTGCGGTACGAAACATTGAAACGTCGTCGGATAGCAAAACCGGTCATCGAGCGACAGCAATTCGTGCAACAATGTTGTGCCGCTTCGCCAGTGTCCCACGACAAATATCGGCGGTTGCAGCTCGGTCTCACGGATTCGACGTTCCCAAACCAACCGCTGTATCCACGACAAACCAGTGTTGGCGACCGAGCACCCGCCAACCAGAAACATCATGGGGTACCGCTGAATATTCACGCGAAATCCGTTGCGCCATAACAGCTTGGAATAATCTCCCAGCCGCATGCCGCTCCAAAACCGCGGTGAATAGAACGGGTACCTGTTAGTTTTATTCTTGCAGAATTCGTCGTGGCGATTGCTCATGCTCTGGCCGTCGACTCAGCAATGAAAGTTTGGAATATGGGTGTGATTATTTCCCGTTGGTGCGACCGGTCCGCCGATACCGGTCATCGCAGGTGAGATTTCTAATATGGCAAAACTATTTTAAAACTCAATCGCTGAGCGCGTGATTCGGGTCATGAAGGCAGAAAATGTTGCGCCGTTTGTCTGGTCGGCGGGATCCGAACAGTGATAGCCAAATTGACCAGTCACGCCACGTCGGTCAGGCCGTTGATCCTCTGGCCGCCGGCCCGCAAGTCGAACAGGCCAAAAATTTCTTCCTTGCTCATGCCGATCCGACGAGGATGCTCGGTATTGGAAATGATCTGATGGAACAGCTCGCGTTTGTCTTCCAGGACGCGATTGATGCGTTCTTCTATGGTCTCTTTGGAAATCAGCCGGGTGACCGTCACGCTGCCGCTGCCACCAATCCGATGCGCGCGATTGATGGCTTGATCCTCGACAGCCGGATTCCACCATTGGTCAAACAGAAAAACGTAACGGCAGAACTGCAAATTAAGGCCGACGCTGCCGGCCCCGTAGCTCATCAGCAACACGTGGCGCTGGGGATTGTGCTGGAACTCGGCCAGCACATGGTCTCGTTGTTTGAGGGGAATCTTGCCATGAAACGCCAGCGGCTGGGCCTCCGGCAACCGGTGGGCAATCTGCTCGAGTGTCTTGACCCATTGACTGAAAACGATGGCCTTTTGGCCGCTGGCCAGCACTTCCTCCAATTCGGCCTGCAACCGCTCCATCTTGGCGCTTGCGCCGGTTACCGGGTCAAAATTGCAAATTTGTTTTAGTCGCAACACCAATTCAAAAACGTGATGAATGGTAATCTGATCACCGAGTTGATTCAGCTGAATCACGCCCTGCGTCTCAGCCTGTTCGTAACTGGACCACTGCTGCGACGTCAAATCGAGCAGTCCGTCGCGGTGCAACAACGGCGGCATGTCCTTCATGACTTCGGATTTGGTGCGGCGCAGGATGTAATCGCGGACGGCTTTTCGCATTTGTAGTGGTGTCATGTCCACATTCAAGTATCCCGTCGACAGAAACTCGAAGATGCCGACCAGGTCATGGGTGCTGTTTTCGACGGGCGTTCCCGTCAGCGCCCAACTGCGTTTGCGGCCGAGGGAACACACGGCCTGGTGCGTGGCCCCGTGACGGTTTTTAATTCGCTGAGCCTCGTCCAACACCACCAGGTCAAATTCCCGCTGTTGTTGCGCAATCAGCCGGCTGTCGCGGGTCATCAGTTCATAATTGGCGATCTTGACCGGAAACTCGACGTTAAGCCATTGCCAGGATCGTTTGGCCTGGTCACCTTGGATGGCGCAAATGGGGATCTCCGGCGCCCACATGGCAAATTCCCGCTGCCAATTGGTGACCAGGGGTTTGGGGCACACCAGCAAAACGCTCCGCAGTTGACCCGATCGCAACAGCAGACGGATCGTCGTGATGCATTGCATGGTCTTTCCCAAACCCATTTCGTCTGCCAACAGCGCCACGTGCCTGGGAAACAAAAAAGCGATACCGGCAATCTGATGCTCGAAGGGCGGGAAAGGAAAATTAACGGTACTTTGCTTCAGTAACGACTCAAGGGGAGGCTGCAGCGTGACGAACAATCGATCCGCCAATTTGATCATATCCCGCGGTGGTCGAATGCGAGTTTCCTTGTGATGAACGGGCGCTTGGTTGTCGGCCGCCGTGGCTGTGGCGATCGCAGGGATAACAGGTGCGGACGAAGCGGCCGCCGGCGCCGCCTGGGCATGCGTCGGTTTTGCCGCGGCAAACTCGAACGGATTGGGTCCGCTGGTTTGTTGCGATCCGCCGCCGTTAAAACAAAAGCTACGCACCCGCGGTTTGGCAAACGGCAAGCGGAGCGTCACGACCTCCACCCCGCCAACCGTCGAAAACCAATTCGATTGAATCCTCGACTCGGAAGCGCCCGGAATGTGACCGGCGGTTGTGTGGAGCGGCGCGACGTTATCGTTGGGCATGCAATTTGAATCGTTGATCGGATACATCCTTGTCCCTTGTCATCGATGCGCGCCGTAAGCCTTGCAGCGCGCAAAATTGCTGTCAGCCGGCGGCCGCCTGAGCTTCCCGAATGGCCTCGTGGATTCGCCGGAACGGCTCGGTCAAATGCACATCTAGTAGCAGCTCCGTCACCACTTGTTCAATGCGCGCTTCGTCGTCATCGGCAGCGGGCAGAAAGGTCAACCGGTAAGGCTCGATCTCAATGGATTGCGGCTGGGTCTCATGATGGGCGGGCATTTCCGAGCCGTGTTCAACACCGGTCGCGCCTTGACAGCTGGTTTGGTCTGAGAGATCGGTGACCAGCGCCACGGGATGATTGACGAAACGCCGCAGTTCCAGCGATTCGCGAGC
>JBFILF010000545.1:0-3254 GCA_041599835.1 Pirellulaceae bacterium | reverse complement strand
GCATCGGCGTCGGTTGCCAGGATGGACAGTCCCATCTCATTCAGTGGCGGACCATCGTTCAGTCGAATCATTGCCACCGAATACGGCTCCTCGCCACTGGCACAACCGGCACTCCAGAATTTCATTTCGGAACGTGGCGCCACGGATTGAATCAGCACCGGCCACACGATGCGCCTTAAATACCGAAACGTGCCGCGGTCGCGAAAAAACCGGGAGATCGTAATACGACACAGGGCACGCAAGCGATTCCATTCGTCGTCATGGGTTACCAGGTAGTCTCGATACTGGTTCAGTCCCGTCAATTGCAGCTCTTGCAAACGGCCAGAGATCCGCTTCCGCACTTGCCGCCGAACTTTGCGAAACCCCGGCCACCGCAATTGCATGCGGGGCAGGCACCATTGCAGGAAAGTGACGCAATCGGCGTCCGTAATCTGCGGCCGCTCCGCGTCGGTCATGCGTCAAGCCACCGCGCGTCGAACCGCCACAGTCCGGCTTGCCGGGCTGCGTCGAACGCCCGGTCGAAATCGGTGTGATCCGGTCGGCGATTAATCTCGACATATTTTTGTGAAGTGCCGTCGCGGGCGATGCTGCCCACTTCGTAATCCGGTCGGTATTGACCCATAATATTGACATAGGTGTCGCGGGAAACCTCGTCGGCAATCCACTCAAATATCGATGCGGCTTCCTCGGTTTGGCCCGGCATTACCAGGTGTCGCACCAGCAGACCGCGCTTGGCCAGACCGTCCGGCGAGAATTTCAACTCGCCCACTTGCCGATACATTTCCAGGATCGCCTGCCGTGCAGCATCCGGATAATCGGGCGCCTTGCACAATCGCTTGGCCGTCTGCCGATCCCAAAATTTGAAGTCGGGCATGTAGATATCAACCAGCCCATCCAGCAATTTCAGTGATTCCACGGAATCATACGCGCTGGTGTTGTAGACAATGGGCAAATTCAAACCGCGGGGGACCGCCGCGGCAATGGCCTCGATGACTTGCGGCACCACGTGCTCGGGCGTGACGAAATTGATATTGTGGCAGCCGCGTCGTTGCAGCCCGATCATGACATCGGCAATTCGATCCGGCGGCATTTCGTCGCCAACCGATTTTTGACTGATGTCCCAATTCTGACAAAATACGCAACGCAAATTGCACAAACTGAAAAAAATAGTGCCCGAGCCATTCCATCCTCGCAAACAGTCTTCCTCACCAAAATGAGGAAACGCGCTGGCAACGCGGGCGTAACGGCCCGTGTGGCATATTTTTGTCTCGTTTTTCAATCGATTGACGTGGCAATTGCGCGGGCAGGCACAACAATCCTCCAGTTCCCGCAATCCAGCCTCGACTCGCGCCGGGATCTGGTCGCCGTCGACCAGGGCACGGTAGGCGGGCACAAAATCTCCAACACAAAAATCGTCATCTAACGCGATGCGGTTATTTCGCTGCTTGAACATTTCTTGAAGCTCGACGGTTCCGCCCGTGCAGAGCGGGAAAATACCCGCGGCCCAGTGACCTTGAATATTCTAGCAGACAATGTTGGGCGGCAAGGCGGAGCGGAATGTCAAAGAATCGGCGAAAACAACCGCGCCACTCGGCTGGTTACTTTGAAGACGATGCCCTTGCTGGCAAATTGAACCGGATCGATCCAGTTGGAATCGGCAAAGTCGGCGTCCAACATCCGCTCCACGTCGGCAGCGAATGACTCGTCGATCGTGGTGACCGAGATTTCAAAATTCAGACGGAACGACCGATTGTCGAGATTCGCCGTCCCTACGACCGAGATATTGTCGTCGATTAGCGCGACTTTTTGGTGCAAAAACCCCCGACCGTACTCGTACATTTTGACGCCGGCACCGGCCACCTGGGGCACATACGCCATCGCCGCCCGTTTCACAAGCCATTTGTCGGGCAACCCGGGAATCAATACGCGGACGTCAACGCCACGCATGGCAGCTAGTTGCAACGCAGTAACGATGCCTTCGTCCGGCACAAAATAAGGGCTGGCGATCCATATCCGGTGATTTGCCGAATTGATCAGATGGGTAAAAAACAACCCGCACGTTTCAAACTCATCCTGTGGGCCGCTGGGCAATACGAACATGATCTGGTCGGAACCATCGGCGGCCTGAGGCTTCCAGTTAAGCTGAGGTACTTCTCCCGTGGCCCAATGCCAGTCTTCGACGAACGACAGTTGAGCCGCCAATGCGGCGGGTCCCACAATTCGCATATGGGTGTCGCGCCACGGGGTCAACTTTTTCGACCGGTGAACGTATTCGTCGCCTACATTCAATCCGCCGACCAGCGCTTCCGCGCCATCAATCACGACAATTTTGCGGTGATTGCGAAAATTTAACTGAAACCGATTCCACCAACCCCGCGTGGTTTTCATGCCGGTGACATGGATGCCGGCTCGTTTTAGTTCTTCGACGTATGTCTGCGTCATCTTTCGAGATCCGACGTCGTCGTACAGCAAGTAAACCTGGCAGCCGCGGTGGGCGGCAGCTTCCAGCCGATCTTTGAATGCGCGCCCCAAGGCGTCGTCGTTGACGATAAAAAACTCGGCAATCACATACTTTTTGGCTCGATCGATTGCCGAAAACATCTCTTTAAAAGTTGCTTGACCATCGATCAACAGTTCGCCGTAGTTACCGCGGATAAATGGCATGTGTGCCAATTCTTCCAATACACGTGCCTCGCCATAATGTTGGCCCAAGTTCACGCGAAACTGTTCAGCGTAAGGCGCTACTTGTTGAACGATGCCAGACAATTTTGAATCGTGAGCGCGCCGCGCCGTCACGTACCCGCGGAATTTGCTCCGCCCAAATATCCAATACAGCGGCACACTGACGATGGGCCATGTGATTAATGCTAACGTCCAAGCAATGGCACCTTGCGAAGTTCGAGCCGTCAAAACTGCTTGCACTGCCGAAATAATTCCGACAATTTCGAACAATGCGAAAGCCGTGCCAATCCAGCTCCAGGTTTGTATGGTCATGACCGTGCCATCTTCTCGTTTTGGTGGCAATTGACTGATTCGATCTTAAACAATCAACCAAATGAATTGCCAACCGAGAACTCAAATCGACTAAAGTAGTTGAATCCAGCGTGGGGAAAGTTATCATCGAATTGTCGGACATCCAATTCGGGAATAACAAGACCGGGATCAACAAAACCCGGGATCAACAAAACCCGGGATCAACAAAACCCGGGATCAACAAACAAGGAGTGCTGTGATGATCAAGTTCGCTGCCGTTG
>JBFILF010000544.1:0-3282 GCA_041599835.1 Pirellulaceae bacterium | reverse complement strand
GCGGATCGAAGAACGCCGCGACCGCACCAAGATATTAGTGCTGGGCATTTTGCCGCGCGGTCCTACGCCCAATGATCCGTTGCGGCAAAAAGCGGCAGCGGTTAACCGCTTGATTCAGCGATTGGACGACGGGAATAAAACGACGGTACTGGATCTTTCCAAATATTTCCTGACAACGGGCGGTGGACTGACTGCCGACTGTTTCACCGGCGACCATTTGCATTTGACGGCCCAGGGATACGCCGCGCTGGGCGACGCCATTGAGCCGGTTTTGGCAAAGATGATAGACCCGTGAAGCTTTGTGCTGCCTCAACAGGATTCATCGGCCGCGGCAATGACGTTGTTCAAGAACAATTCGCCCATCACTTCCCAGCCGATTTCGCGATCGAATCGACAGCCGATGTCGTATTGTGAGGCATCCGTTTGTTTGCACCAGCAAATCGTGGCCGGCAAGTCCAGTTTGATATCCGGCGCGACGTGGGTTAATTGAATCAAAAACCGTTCGCCCTCGGAAACTTTTTGAGCCAGCTGCAGACGAGCGCCGGAGCGCGAGATATTGACCATCGTCCCGTCAATTTTGCTGGGAATTTGATTTCGCACAACGACGGCGCCGATGTCCAGGTTTCCGATCACCTGGAATCGAGGGTTGCGGGCAATAATTTCTGCAAGTCGGGTGGGCATACGAAACCGTAGGCCATGCGTCGCGACCCTACGATAACTTGGCCGGTCAATGGCATGATTCTCACTGGCGGCGGACAAGCAACATCCGCAAATTCCGCAAAACCGGCTCGGGGCTGGGAGGGAGACAGGGCGATGCTGAATCTGGGGGCAGCAAATCAGGCAAGTGAATTAAAAGCGCCCCGCGAGACCCTACCGGGGACAACGAATTCCCAATGCTGGATCGGTTAGCCTAAAGCGAAAATATTGGAGATTGACGTTACGCTCCAATTCAAAAACAACAACAGACTCGTTTTCGGATCTGACGTTTACCCCAATTCGATTCAAATTTTCGAGTTGATTATGCAGGCTTTTCACGACAAGGGCCGCGTCGATTCGTTTCCCGCCAATACACTTCTGATCTTCAACGACACTCAATTTAAGTGTTTTTGCCTGCGCATCGGCTTGCGGTTGATCCATTTCCAGCTCGCTGGCCAGCCCGGGCTCAATCGTGCCCCACCCCTGCACGAGCAGGGTATCAGCCTTGTATCTGGGATACGTGTTCACGTCTTCTGATTCGCCTGCCAGCTGTTCGGCGAGAGTGAAGAACTCATCACTTCTTTCATCATCAAATAATTGGGCAAAGTTTTGTGCCGTGCGATATACACCTTTCCAGGACCGGTCTTTGCTGGTGAAGACTTCAGCCGCTAAATTCGTAAGTTCGCTTGCTTCACCCTCGCTTCTTAGAACGATTAGTGCCCGCGCCGCTAACACGTCGGCCATGGGTTTATCTTGTTCACTGGCCGCGTCGCGGGCCATCCGCAGCGTTTCCGCCGCTTCCTTTCCTTTCCGCAGGTACAACATGCAATCGGCCACGCGCAAAATGCCTCGCCAATCCCGTTTGTTGCCGGCAATATCGCGAGCTTTGACCCATGATTCCAATGCTGCCTCAGGCTGTTGGGCCGCCAAGAATCCAAAACCAGCTCGTATCACGCCATCCGTATTTTCTTCGCGCGCAGCAAAATCGCTGGCCACTTGAAAATATTTGGCCGCCTCATCCAATTCGCTTTGGACCAAACGATTCTCACCTTCGATCATAAATCGCTCCCACCCCCCCGTTTTTTGCCCGCGCGTTTCCGTATTCGACCAAAGAAAACCCGCGGCCAACATCAATGGCAGCAAGCAAGTGCGACAGGATGCCATCATCAGATCATTCTCCTCGCGCGACTGTTTTCGGATTGAGTGCATCTTGAGCGGCGAATGTAACAAGAGGTTCTTCATCTTTCTTTACGGCAATTTTCTGGAGTGCGATTTTTACCTCGTCATAATTGTCCTGGCCTCGAAGCATTGCCAGGCCATTAATGGCGGCGGCACGAAACGCGTAATAAAGCCTGTCATTCAATGCCACATTTAGCAATTGATTTCTGATCTGCGGACTCGACTGCGGGTGGTCCGCCAAAATGGTGACCATGAGATCAATAGCTGTTTGAGCGATTTGCCGTTCTTCGGATGTGTCGGCCGATGCTCGGAACAGTTCAATTAGACCATCGACCACCGCAATTCTAGTTTGATCGTCTCGCCGGCTCAGCGTCCTCAGCCCGTTCATCACACGGATTCGGATGTCCGAATCGTAGCGGCTGTCTTTCATGACTTTTTCCAGGACGTTCAACGTCGTGATTGCCTCGTCGTCACCAAGTTCAACGGAACCGGTAATGGCTGCGACGTGCCGGACTAACAATGGCGGAAGGTTGCCATCGAGATAAAGAATGTTTTTAGACTCTTCATCGAACAATACGTTGAAGCGATCAGTTCGCAATGCCACCAGGATGGCGGGATGATCCGCCTCCTTGCCCCAGGGCCTGGTTAGTGCGAACGCCAAAGCCTTGTCGAACTTGTTTTTAAACGCTTCGAAATTTGCGCCATCGTCGGTTTGCTGATCATTATTCAAGTCAAATTCTTGTTCGGCCAAGTCATAGACGCTGACCAATGCGTCCGTCGTCGCCGCCAACAATTCCTCGTTGTCCTCGGCATGCAATGTCAAACAAAGTGGCAGAATGGCATTTTCGCCGAATTGCGCGAGCGCGCGGGCGGCTTGGCTGCGCTTTGTCTCGTCACTCATGGCCACAATCAACTCGGATTGCGCTTCGGATGTAGACGTCTTTAATCCGATACTGGCCAGTTTCTTTTGCGATTCAGCGATGCGAGCCTGCGCGACGCCCAGAAAGACCGCGACCGCAATACTTCCAATCCCAATTAAAACGCTGGCGATTGTGGCCCATCGTTGCAAGACGCTGGCCCGCTGCTGCGAATCAGCTTGGACCTGGAGAACCTCGATTTCTCGTTTTCGCAATTTTGTTTCTTGTTCTTGCAATTCGACCTGGCGTTGGTGCAGGGCGATTTCGCGTTCCTGCAAATTGACTTTTTGCAATTCCACGTCTTTGGCCCAGTCACCGATTCCCTCGGTAAATTCACCTGATTCCTCCGCCGTCGGCTCATGTGGACGTTTGCCCGTTCCCATCGCCCGCACCTCCGAAGCCAATTGATAAAATCAAAACGCGTTTCACGGCCTTCGTACCGCACTAACATCGTTTATACAATGGCGACGGGAGAATGTTAAGCAAATTC
>JBFILF010000543.1:0-3297 GCA_041599835.1 Pirellulaceae bacterium | reverse complement strand
CCCGACATCTGGGCGGCCAGCCGGCCGGTGATCGATGCCGCCATCGAAAAAGCCTACGGTGGCAAAAAGCAGATTTCGTGGATGGAAGTTTACGCCGGCGACAAGGCCAACTCGGTGTACGGCGAGCAGTTGTGGTTGCCCGATGAGACGGTGGCGGCCATCGACGAGTTTCTGGTGGCGATCAAGGGGCCGCTGACGACGCCGGTCGGGGGTGGAATCCGCAGCATCAACGTGGCACTTCGCCAGCGGCTTGATTTGTATGCCTGCGTGCGGCCCGTTCGTTACTTTGCCGGTGTGCCAAGCCCCGTCAAAGAACCAGAGCTGGTCGACATGGTGATCTTTCGCGAGAACACCGAAGACATTTATGCGGGCATCGAATTCGCTGATGGAGATGCCGACACCGACAAATTCAAGCAGTTGATGCAGCAGAACTTTGCGGGCAGGTATGCCAAGATCCGATTTCCGGAAACGACGGGCATCGGCATCAAACCGGTCAGCCGCGAGGGAACGGCGCGATTGGTTCGTGCCGCCATCGATTACGCTTTGGCCAAAGGTCGCAAAAGCGTGACCCTGGTGCACAAGGGCAACATCATGAAGTTCACCGAGGGCGCGTTTCGTGATTGGGGTTATCAGGTGGCGGCCGAAGAATACGGGGCCATACCGCTGGACGGCGGACCCTGGCACGTGTTACCCGACGGCTTGATTGTCAAAGATGTCATTGCGGACGCCATGTTGCAACAAATTCTGTTGCGACCCGCCGAATACGACGTGATCGCCACGTTGAATCTCAATGGTGACTACATCAGCGACGCATTGGCGGCGCAAGTCGGCGGCATTGGCATCGCGCCCGGCGCCAATATCAGCTACACGACAGGCCGCGCCATTTTCGAAGCAACTCATGGGACGGCACCGAAATATACTGGCCAGGACAAAGTTAATCCGTCCTCCGTGATTCTCAGCGGCGAGATGATGCTGCGGCATCTGGGCTGGGACGCGGCAGCGGACCGAATCGTCCAGGCAATGGAAACAACGATAAGCGCGAAAACCGTGACGTACGACTTCGAACGGCTGATGGACGGCGCGACGCTACTGAAATGCAGCGAATTCGGCCAAGCCCTGATTAAAAACATGTAGTGGATGCTGTCGCGGCGCCGGCAGCGTATCATGTTGGTGAAGCGGCGGTAAGAGTCGTTTCATCGTACGGGTCGCGAAAGTCGACCCTGAAAACCAAATCCTCGCAAATCAAATCCTCGGCACGACGGCCTCTCATTCATGGCGACCGAGCTTTCCCATCACCAGGCCCCGAGCATTCCGCAGGACATTGCGGATCTGCCGGAACAAGCCGTGCGGTTGGCCGCCGAGTTGCTCAACGAGTCGCGCAAGCACGAATCGCGCGCGGATCAAGCCAACTCCGCCAAGTTCGCGCGGATGATGGATGACCCCGCCGGCAAGAAATTCACGATCGCCATGGCCGATCAGGTGTTGCGGATGCACAAACCGGAGCGCGCCGCCGATCGTTTGAACAGCCTCGTCCAAGAATTTGGTCTGCCGAAGTATCTTGGGTTTCTCGATCGTTGCCTGTTGTGGACGGGAAATCGGTTTGCTCGGTTCATTCCTGGTTGGGTGATGCCTTATGTGAAACGTCGTGTGCGAAGCGATTCATCGCACGTGATCATATCGGCCGAGCCGCAGCCGTTTGAACAATACGTTTTGCGGCGCAAAAGCGACGGATTGGTGATCAACTTCAATCAACTCGGCGAAGCGGTACTGGGGGATCGCGAAGCCAACCGTCGTCTGGACATATACCAGCAAAGATTACGCGACCCGGGGATCAATTACGTCTCGGTGAAATTGTCGTCGGTGGTCAGCCAAATCAGCCTGACCGGCTACCAGCATACCTTGGAAGAGATCAAAGCGCGGTTGCGTGCCATCTATCGCGCGGCGATCGAAGGCGGCGGCGAGCGAGGTCCGAAATTTGTCAACCTGGACATGGAAGAATATCGCGACCTGCACCTGACCGTGGATGTGTTTCAGTCCGTGCTGGACGAGCCGGAGTTTGAAAAGCTGGAGGCCGGCATTGTGTTGCAGGCATATTTGCCAGATTCCTTTGCCGTTCAGCAATCGCTGACTCAGTGGGCGCGAGACCGACACGCGCGGACCGGAGCGCGGATAAAAATTCGCCTGGTCAAAGGCGCGAACCTGGCCATGGAACAAGTCGAAGCGGCCATCGACAATTGGCCCCTGGCGACCTACCACACGAAAACGGAAAGCGACGCCAACTACAAACGAATGCTCGAGTACGCCTGCCGGCCGGAAAACGCCGACGCCGTTCGCTTGGGGATTGCCAGTCACAACTTGTTCGACATCGCCTACGCATTCCTGTTGCGGCAACGCCGTGACGTGGCCGAGCATACGGAATTTGAAATGCTGGAGGGAATGGCCAACGCCCAAGCTCTCGAAGTCCACGAGCGGACGGGCGGCCTCGTCATCTACACACCGGCCTGTTACGACGCCGAATTCGAGTCTGCCGTTGCCTACCTGGTGCGCCGCTTTGACGAAAACACTCAGCCCGGCAGTTTCTTGGGCGCACTGTTTGCGCTTGAGCCCGGCACAGCCGATTGGGAGGAACAGAGGTCCGCGTTTCTCGACGCCTGCCGGCTGGCTCACGACCCGTCGCTGGCCTGCCAGCCAAACCGGCGACAAAATCGCGCCACGGAAAACCCGCAACCGTTGGCGGCGGACGAGCCGTTTCGAAATGTGCCCAACACCGATTTTTCGTTGCCGGCCAATCGAGACTGGATTCAGACGGTGGTCGATTCGTGGCGCGACCGCAAAATCGACACGCTGCCGATCCAAATCGCGGGCCAGGAAAAACAAACCGAACATTTGCGAGATGCGTTTGATCCGTCGCGACCAGGAAGACCGGCCTACCAGTTTTCGCGGGGCGATCGCGACGATGTCGAAGTCGCGCTGAATACGGCGGTCGCAGCGCAATTGGAATGGGAACAGCGCGGGATTGAGGCTCGCGGCGCGGTTCTGCGGAAAATCGCCACGGTGTTTGCCCAGCAGCGCGGCAACACGATCGGCACGATGATGCTGGACGCCGGCAAGGCGATCACCCAGGCTGATGTGGAAGTTTCCGAGGCGATTGACTTTGCCAATTACTATTCGCGGTCGCTGGACGATCCGGCGTGGCACGCCGGGACCGAAATGCGGGCAGCGGGCGTGGTGGTGGTGACGCCACCCTGGAATTTTCCATACGCGATTCCGGCGGGCGGTTGTCTGGCGGCCCTCATG
>JBFILF010000542.1:0-3299 GCA_041599835.1 Pirellulaceae bacterium | reverse complement strand
GGCGATTCAACTGGACGATCGCGTGCTCACGCAGGCGTTGTCGCGACGCGCTCGAGCTTACGCCGCGGCCGGGCATTTGGCGCGAGCCGTCGAAGATGTGACGCGACTGCGTGAAAAACTGGGAGATTCCCAGGACGGTTTGTTGCTGTGTGCCAGCCTGCGGACTCAGTTGGGCGATTTTGCCGGAGCGATCGATGATTTGAACCTGGCGGAGTCGATCCAGTCGCCCCGCGCCATCATCTACGCCGAACGCGGCAACGTGTATGCCGAAATGCGGAATTATGATGCGGCACTCGCCGATTACGCCCGCTATCTGGAACAGGCGCCCAACGATGAGCGCATCTGGTTGAAGCGGGCCAATATTCATCTGCGGCAACACCAGCGGGATGAAGCGATGCGGGGCTTCGATCGCGCGTTGGAAATTGACGACGTGTGTCCGGCCGCCTACCTGGGCCGCTGCCTGGCCTATATGGAAATGGGCAACCACTCCCAAGCTTTGATCGAAAGCGAAAAGGCGCTGCGCCTCGATTCCAGAAACCCCGACACGTATTTTACGCGCGGCAAGATTTACCAACAGCAAAAACGGTTCAAACAGGCCGATGCCGAATTTGAAAAAGCAGCCCACTTGACCAACGATCGACGGAAACTGGCCGAAATCCTCTATCAACATGGCGTGACGCAGTTTGAAATAGGCAACGCGCCGGCGGCGATTGACTTTTTCAAGCGGGCCAGCGAGCTGCGGCCGCGGCATGCCGGCACGCATGTCTGGCGCGCGGTCACGAGCGCGAAACTCGACGATTGGACGGACGCCATCGAACAATTGCAAATGGCCATCAGTCTGCGGCCATCGGCATCCCGCCAATACCGGCAGCTCGGTCGTCCCGTGGCCGAAAAGGCTATTCAACACATCAATAACATGATTCAACGCGGCCAGGCGTCGGCCGATCTGTATCGGAATCGCGGCCGCGCCAACCAGTTTCTGGGAAATCGAGAAGAGGCGATCGCCGATTTTACGGTCACGCTAAACGCCAAGGACCGCGATCCGGCCACCGTCATTCAGCGGGCCCAATTATTAATTCGCAACGGCAAACACCAGTTGGCCATTAAGGACCTGTCCAAAATCATCAAGCGGCATCCGGAAGAACATCCAGCTTACTTCGCGCGGGCCCGCTCGCTGATCGAAGCAGACACTCACGAAGGTGCGATGCGCGACATCAGCCTGGCCATTGATTTAGCGCCGGGCGAGTGTCGTTACCACGTGCTGCGCGGGGATCTGAAATTGGCCCGAGGCGATATCGAAGCGGCCATCAAAGATTACGCACAAGCCACGGTGCTCGATCCAGATGACCACTTGGCTTACCGCAAACGTGGCAGCTGCTACCTGAGAAAGAATTCGTTGCTGCACGCCATCGCCGATTTGACGCGGAGCATCGAGTTGTTCGCGTTGTCGGCCGAATCGCACGTGCTGCGCGGCCAGGCGTATGTCAAAAACTCGCAGTACGAACAGGCCCGTCACGAGTTTGAAGCCGCCCTGACCCTCGATGCTCAACAAATCCGCGCCTACTGCGGACTGGGCACGTATTACGCCATGACCAATCGGCACGAGACAGGTTTGATCTGGTTGACCAAAGCCTTGCACCGGTTTGAGGATCAACGAGACGTGGCCGAATTGTTGATGACGCGCGGCAAGATCTTTTACCAGATGGGCCGTTTTCCGCCGGCCATCATGGATTTTTCTGCGGTGTTGGAAATGCAACGCGAAGACCCGAAAAGTGTGGCGGCAGCCCGTTGCGCCCGGGCGATCGTGCTGGTGCAGCACGGCGATTTGATCCGCGCCAAAAAAGAATTTGATCGCGTGCTGGCCAAGTTTCCGGATCACGCCATCGCCCAGGCAGCTTCCCAGTGGCTGATCAATGGCAACGGTCCGCGTCCCGCGATCTTGCAACCGCCCAACCGTTTGGTTCGACCCACGCGTCCGCCGCTGGCGACCCAGGAAAAATCTTTTGATCAAACCGATCCAAAATGGGAATCGGCTCCGCCGTTCGACCTGTGGATCGTCCGCACGGAACAGCGGCGCGAATACGGTCCGGTTTCCAAATCGGTGCTCGACGAATGGGTACGACAGGGACGAATAACCAAAAAAACGCGGCTACTTAAATCGGGATGGCCGAAATGGCGCAAAGCCTCATCCGTTTACGAGATCTTGAATCTCGACTAAATGTCATAACGACGCGGGCGGCGGGGTTGCCTGAGCCATGGCTGCGTGGAAAGAAACGCCGGTCGTTGCCGCAATTGAAGGCTAACCGATCATTTGCGCGACCGTCTGCCGGCTGACCGGTTCAATCACGCCACGCTCGGTGATGATGGCCGTAATCAATTCGGCTGGCGTGACGTCGAAGGCCGGATTGTAAACCTCCACGCCATCCGGGGCCGTTCGCACGCCGAAGCCTTGCGTGATTTCATCAGCGGCCCGCTGTTCTATGGGTATTTGCTGTCCCGTGTCCAGCGAGAGATCGAACGTGGAACTGGGCGCGGCAATGTAAAACGGTAGGTGGTGGTGGCGGGCCAGCACCGCCAGCGCGTACGTGCCGATTTTATTTGCGGCATCGCCGTTGGCGGCAATCCGGTCGGCGCCGGTCACCACGGCTTGCACCTTGCCTTCGCGCATTACCTGCGCCGCCATCGAATCGCAAATCAACGTGGCGGGGATGCCGCGTTGCATCAGTTCCCAGGCCGTCAGCCGCGCGCCTTGTAACAGGGGCCGCGTTTCATCCACATAAATGTGCAGCCCCCGACCTTTGTCTTGCGCCGTAAAAAAAACACTCAGCGCCGTACCGTATTCAGATGTCGCCAGGCCGCCAGCATTGCAATGAGTCAACACGCCCTTCACGTCGGGGCCGAGTACCTTGAGGCCATGGCGGCCGATATCATGACACATGCGTCGATCTTCCTCGTGGATGACGCGGGCTTCCTCCAACAATCGCTGACGCGTTTCGTCATCCGATCGTCCCTCGGAATCCTGCAGGGCGGCCCGCATGCGCCGCAGCGCCCAAAACAAGTTCACCGCGGTGGGGCGGCTGGTCGACAAGTAATCCGCCACCTCGTCAAAGCGTTTGGATAGCGACTGGCTGGCGGGCCGGTCGGCTACTCCCAAAACCACGCCATAGGCTGCCGCGATCCCGATGGCTGGCGCGCCGCGGACCCGCAGCATCTTGATGGATTCCCACACGGACTGAACGTCACGACATTCAATTTCTTCCAACCGGCCAGGCAAAAGCGTTTGATCGATCAGCGTCAGC
>JBFILF010000541.1:0-3299 GCA_041599835.1 Pirellulaceae bacterium | reverse complement strand
CAATGCCGTTAACATTATTGATTTGAACATCGCCCAGCTCCGTCAAGCAGCAATAATAAATTCGCGCGATCGCATATCACAATCCTAACAAATGGAGTTGCGTTTGGATGCAGTCCGCAACCTTTCGGCGCCCAGCATGCGAGAATCGTTACGCTTCCGTGCAAACTGAATGTGTGGCCAGACAAAATTCTGTGCCGTGCCGCGGATATGGAATGGCGACGTCGACTCTCGGCGGGGAGGCGACGTGGCCGGATGTCCCGGCGGGGCGATTCTAATCAGCCAACTCGGGCAGCATGGCGTCTTCGGATTGCGGGAGATCGTCAATCGAGTTGAGCCCGAAGAGTTCCAGGAACCGATCGGTCGTCCGGTATTCTTTCAATTTGGTCGCGTCGTTTTTTTCCACGCTCAATAACTGCCGCTTAACCAATTGATTCAGAATGGCGCTGCAGTTTCGGCCGCGCAGCTCGTCCACCTGTTGGCGGGCCACGGGTTGGTTGTAAGCGACAATCGCCAGCACGTCGATCGCTTGCTGACTAAGTCGTGCTTTGCGTACTTCCCCGTAGAATTTTTCGCGGATGTCGCCGAATTGGTCAGTGAGCACAAGTCGCAGCTGCCCTTTATTGTGCTCGATGCGATAGGCCGCCCCTTCAGCTGCGTAAGCCTCGTTGAGTTCCTTTGCCAAGCGGGCGATCTCCTGAGGGCTGACGTCGCGCAGCCACGAAGCGATTTGGCGAGTCGTGAGGGGCTCGTCGCTATCCGGCGCGCCGACGAACAGAATCGCCTCCAAAATCGATTTGGGTGTAATCGGGCATGACGTTTCGTCGTCTGCCGACTGGTCGCTTAACTCATTTAACTCTTTCTCATCGACGGACGGTGCAGTTCCAGTAACGAGTCCTACCGCCTTGGCATAAGCGCGCCCCAGTTCGTCTAGCGACAACTCGACAGGTTCGCTTTCATCAAGCGGCTGGTGGTCATCAATCACGTCGTCGTTCATTCGTTCAGCTTAGGGCAATCGCAGGCCAAATGGCAACGCGAATTGGCTGCATTCATTGCAAATTGGACGTGAATCATCGAAAATGTGATTGGGTAATGCGTTACATGACGATGGCCCGCAGGCCAACCCAAAACGCGCACGTATTTTGAACCCCAAACGGAAGCGATGGATACGAAACTGACTCAATTAAAACCGCTAAAGCGACGTTGGAAATTCGCGGCGCCGCTGATTGCTGCCTTGTTCATCGTGGCGGCGATTACCCAGCCCGGTTGGTCGCAAAGCGATCCGTCCACCGCACGATCGACCAAGAACATGGTGGCCACCGTTCATCCGCTGGCCACCGCCGCCGCCATCCATGCTTTGGAACGGGGTGGCAATGCAGTGGACGCGGCCGTGGCCGCGGGTTTGACGTTGGGTGTCGTGGATGGTTTTAACTCGGGCATCGGCGGTGGCTGTTTCGTATTAATTCACACCGCTGCCGGTGAGGTCGTTGCGATTGACGGGCGAGAAATGGCCCCAGCGGCAGCCCATCGCGACATGTTCCTGCGCAACGGCCAGCCGGACACGTCGCTGTCTCAAATTGGCCCGTTGGCAATCGGCGTACCGGGCGCCCTCAAAGCTTACGAGCAGGTAGTCAAGGAGTTTGGCCGCGCCAATTTTGCCGATTTAGTGAACCGCGCCGCCGACATCGCCGAGCGCGGCTTCGAAGTCACACCGGCCTATTCGCGGAACCTGGCCAGCACAAAACAACATCTGCAAAAATTTGCAGGCAGCCATCAAACATTACTAAAACCCGACGGCCAGGTATACCTGGCCGGTGAAACGCTTCGACAACCCGATTTGGCAAACACTTACCGGCAAATTGCCCGGCAGGGTTCCGCCTGGTTTTACGAAGGTGAATTCGCAGCCAGCACCGCCAAATGGATGCAGGAAAACGGCGGCATCATGACCGCAGACGATTTTGCCGCTTACCACACCGTACGTCGGACGCCGATCCGATCCACGTATCGCGGATACACGGTTTACGGTTTTCCTCCTCCAAGCTCTGGTGGAGTGCACGTGGCTCAAATCCTCAATATCCTTGAACATTTTGAGTTGCAATCTCTGTACGAAAAAAACCCCGCACAATTTGTCCATGTTATTGCCGAAGCGATGAAACTAGCGTTTGCCGATCGCGCTCACTGGTTGGGCGATCCGGATTATGCCAAAGTGCCTCGCGGGCTGATTGACAAGGATTACGCCAAATCGCTGGCAGCCAAAATCGATCTGAATCAAGTGGTTGCGGTCGACTCATACGGCGTGCCGCCGAGAAGCGATGTCGATTTCTTTGAACGGCATACGACCCATATCGCGGCTGCCGATCGCGAGGGCAATTGGGTTGCCATCACAACAACCGTAAACACGACGTTTGGCTCGAAAGTCATCGTGCCTGGTCTGGGCGTGGTCTTGAACAATCAGATGGATGATTTTTCGATCGCGCCCGGGACACCCAACGCCTTTGGCCTCGTGGGCAATGAAGCCAATTCGGTGCAGCCGGGCAAACGGCCCTTATCCAGCATGAGCCCCACGATCGTGTCGGAAAACGGACAACCAATCATGACCTTGGGCGCCGCAGGCGGGCCGAAGATCATCACGCAAGCCCTGCTGGCCATCGTGCGGCGAATCGATTTGGGAATGGACCTGGCCCAAGCCGTCGGCAGCAAGCGATTCCATCACCAATGGTCCCCCGATCGCTTGTTGATCGAGCACGGTTTCGATGCGACGGTCGCCGAACGGCTGCGAAAAATGGGACATGAGACATCCAGCAGTCGTGGCGTGGGAATCACCCAAGCAATTGTTTTTGACCCGGATCAGGGGATGTTTCTGGGCGTCCATGATCCGCGAACTGACGGGGCGGCCCGCGGCCAGTAGTTGGGTATCAAGCCGCGCCAATGCCATTGCGCCGATACCGCTGAACGTGAATACTGAATGAACGAATGTTACTAACGCGGTCGCGCAAATCATCAATAGTGATCCCGGCCAGTCAGTGGGTTGGCAAGGATAATGCCGAGATAATGCAGAAAAGCCGGTCGACATGCTAGTCTGTATACATTCTGCCAGTTGGGTTTAATCATCCGCGACCTCACACAAACACCGAATACCGGGACATCATGACGTCGATCGACGGCAAACGATTCTTTTGTTTTCGCGGATTCATGAAATCCGGCACGAATTGGATCGGGAACCTGGTCAATTTGCACCCGCAAATCAGCTGCGTGGGGGAGTTTCATTGGGAAAGCCTGTATCAGACTTTCCAACGAGACTT
>JBFILF010000540.1:0-3309 GCA_041599835.1 Pirellulaceae bacterium | reverse complement strand
TTGGCCCATGTACCGGAAGGAATCGCAGATGCCGAAGTATTACGTTGAGTGTGGAGCGCACCAGTTTTTGACAACGGCCGATCATCCGCGGAGCGCGGCATTATGGGCGCTTCACCGGCTGCTCGGAGATCGCATCGATTTAGCTCAAGCGGATTGGACGGATTCCGCCACGATTCACCGTCGAGACGTGATGGAACCGTTGCTGGCATTGCCGCCCCAGATCCGCGTTTCGCACCGGGGCGTTGGCCTGGACGATGCGGGTTGCTTAGATACTTCCGATGTCGTCTCGGAGTGGATTCAATTGGTGGTCGCCGTGCAGCGGATCACAACGATGATCGATGCGGCGGAAGAACAGCAGACGTGATGCGGACCGTCAATCGCCGACGCCGATTTCCTGGTTGCATAGCTGCATCATGAGCTCCATTTCCTCTTGCTCATGCGCGCCAAAGTGCTCGACGAAACGGTTAAAGCCGTTGACAATGGCGGCGTGGCTTTTCTTGATCGGCGGCGCCTCTCGATAGAGAATGCTTTCGGCCAGGTCAACCAGTTCGCAAACTTCCAAATAAATTGTCTCGTGTTGCGATTGCAGTCGATTGGCTTGCGTCCCGATCTGCGACTGGCTCTCGTGTGCCGGCTGAAAATATCCGTAAAACTCTTCCAGCGCGAAATGCGTCTCCAGCGCGTCGCGCAATTCGTTTAACCGATCCACCATCCAACGTGTCGGGACCACCTTGTTCGTTGAAAAAGTGTCCTTCAGCTGAGTGACGAGCGACTTGAGTTGTACGTTGTCGTCCTTGATTTCCTGGAGGAACGCGACGTTTAATGTGAGTTGATGCGCGACCCGGTCGCTACGAAATTCACGTTCAGTTAACCAGAAACTCATGCCTATCCTCCCGGATGAGCTCGTTCGAATTAAAAACCGTCGCCTGAATCGGTAAAGAATCAAGTTAGCCTTATCTGATCGGCGGCAGCACATTTTACGTGACGGCACGGCAAAATCGACTGGCAATTCCGTTGAGCCGTCTCCGCGTTGGGGTACTGCGTTCATTTGCCTGAGGGACCAAACTTTGCCATTTGCCATTCTGATTCAACGGTTTCGATGCCTATAATGCCGAAGTTCCAACCGTAAAACAGTTGCGGCCGGGTCGGACCATAATGAAAATATGGCCGATGTCGACAACTTGGCGGATCGTTGCACTTCCCCAGGCAACAGGTGATAGCATCGCAGCCGATGTTAATTGAGGTATCGCGGACCAACCCACCATGGCCGAGACCAGTATATGAACCGATCCAAACACCAGCAAAAAGTCATTCGCAATTACTATGACAACCGAGAGGCGATCGCTTTGCAGCGCGCTCAGGAAATTGTCAGTGAGCTGTATCTGTCGGAGGGCAAGAGCCGCCAGCGTCACTGGAGCCACCTTCAAACGCACCTGGCAAAATTGGGGGTCGCGCCCGAAACGATCCAGCACCTGGTCGAGCGCGACGATCCGCAACTTGTGGCCAGTTTGGTTGCCAAACTGGGACGTGGCTAAAAACGGTTGGCCAACCTCTTCGAGTTTGCCGGATGCTCAATCAATCACAAATCGACGAGATTCGACCGAAGCTTCAATTGTTCCGGCTGGTCATTGGTACACTAATCGCCGGCGTGGCAATATTTGCCGTGGTGGCGTTGGTGTTCACCCGGCCAAATTTTCCACCACAACTTTCCGCAGTCTCGACCGTGTTGTTGGCGCTGAGCGGCATCTTGGTGGTCAATGGCTTTGTCCTGCCACCGTTGGTTGACCGCGCGACGCTGACCCAAATTCGATCAGACCATTCTCAGTTGGCGACGGCGGCACAGCAATCGGCGGCGCTGCCACGTTTGACAGCGGCTTGGTTGAATCGTTCGCTGGTGGGCGCGGCGATTTTAGAAGGTGCCGCGTTATTGAACCTGGTGGGAATGTTGCTCGAAGGCAACGCAATTCATCTGGCCGCCGCCTTTGTCGTTGTGTTGCTGATGGTTTTTTATTTTCCTCTAGAAAACCGCGTATTGTCCTGGATCGAAGCCCGCCTGGAATTATTAAACTCTGATTGATGGTTAGGCTTTGCACTTCCGGCAACGTTGGGCGACGACAATTAGCGGCGAGGACTCGGCACGTTGCTGCTTTGCGGACGCGTTTGCTATCTGAGGGCGGCCCGCTTCCACGCTAGCTCCGTCGCCGTTCGCTATAGGTTGGGTTCCTGACGCCCACGTACAATGCCCGGCTTGCCTTCATTGATTGATCGCCTTCATTGATTGATTGTGCGTCGACTTCGCGCGAATAGCGATTTGCGTTGGGGCCGATAGTTGGGAGACCACCATGTTGTGTCATCGAAGACGATCGCAAGCCATGGCGGCAGGATCGCTCCAGCATTGTTTGCACGGACCGCGGCTGTTGAGAACAGCGGTTTTTTGGACCACCTGTTGTCTGTTATTGGTGACTCGCGCCTCGAGCCAAGATATAGACTGGCCCAACCCGGCTGCGTGGCAAGGCGACGCGGAATTGACCGATATTCACTTTATTGATACCTCCCGAGGGTGGGCGGTCGGTGACCGCGGCACGTTATTGCGCACCCGCAACGGCGGCGACGAGTGGGATCAGGTGGCGTTGCCGTCGCCCCTGCGCTTTGAAGCGATTCATTTTTTTGACCAAACCACTGGCTGGATCGTTGGCGGTTACGAAATACCCGAGGCATCCAGCAGTCGCGGTGTGATCCTTAAAACGGTCGATGCCGGCCAAACGTGGCAGCCGATTCGCGGATTGACGCTACCCCGACTCAATCAGGTTTGGTTTGAAACCGCCACTCGCGGATGGGCGGTGGGACAAGCCAGTGCCCGCTATCCGAGCGGCTTGTTTCAGACGGACGATGGCGGAATCACCTGGTCGTCAATACCGCACAAGGGTCCGCTGGAACATTGGCAAACGGGGCACCGGCGGGACGGTCAATGGGTGATTGCCAGCCCTCATGGTCGCGCCGCGCGCTACGAGAACGGGAAATTCGAATCGACGTTTTTTCCCGAGTCCGGTCCGGTTGGCATTTACCAACTGAAAATGCTTGACCAAGATCGCGGCGTGGCAGTGGCCGATGGCGGCAACTTTTTGTCGACGCGTAACGGCGGGCTGTCATGGCACCCGGCCCGGGGCGATGCCATCTTTCCCGGCGCCGAATGGGTAGATTTTCGGACCATGTTTCAATTTGGCGGGCAGACTTGGATCGCGGGTGCGCCGGGCACGTCGATCGCGCGATTGGACAGTGAGACTGGTCGCTGGCACGTTTCGCAAACGC
>JBFILF010000539.1:0-3316 GCA_041599835.1 Pirellulaceae bacterium | reverse complement strand
GGGAGCGCGTCTGGCAGCTGCGTACGGCGTTGGGTCGCGCTCACCCGCTGGGTCGCGGTTCGATACGTTGGGCCGGTCAAGGCTATGGACCCGTATAGTTTATTTAATCGGCACATTCGGCACGAATGCACAAGATTGATTGCTAATCAGTTGCCTATTTGAATCATCTAGATTTCTCATTATGCCGATTGTTCCCAAGGTGCAAGTAAATCCGGTTTTAGGAGAAATGCCATGCGCGGCTTTGTGGTTTGTCTCGTCGCTTCAACGTGCGTTTTGCTGGCAGGCGACATCTCGTTTGCGCAAACGTACGGCATTGAATTCCACAACACCGTAATGCCCGCATCGGGTGGCATGGCAGGTACAAGTTTCAGCCAGCCGCAGGATGTTCAGTCGGCGATTGGCGGCAACCCGGCAACCATGGTGCAATTTCCCGGCACACAGTTTTCATTTGGGGGGGCGTACGCGGAAGCCACGTACAACGTCACGCAGGCTACGCCGTTACCCTTGCTGGGTGTAACACCGTACAGCGGCAAGTCGGACACGCCGGGAGGCTTGGTAGGCAACATTGGCGTCATTCACCACGTGGACATGTTGGGTCGCCCCGTCACGATGGGGATGGGGTTTTTGACCAACGCCGCCGTCGGTGTCGATTTTCGACCGTTTCCTGAATCGAATGGTACGCATGCATCGTATCTGTCGCTGGACGTGGTCAGTTCGGTTGCCACCCGGGTTACACAAAACTTGTCGGTTGGCGCGTCAGCCGCGATAGCCACGTCGGTGCTGGATGGCCCGTTTGTGGATACCAGTTCATCTCAAACGGATAATGCCTTGCGGGGCACGGTGGGAGCCAACTACGACATGGGCGGTGGATTCACCGTGGGCGGCTTTTGGCAATCCAAGAAAAACCAAAATTTTGAAAACGTTGTGCGGTTTGGAAACGGCGCGTTTCAAAGTTTACGGCTCGATCATCCGAGCAACGTCGGATTTGGCGTCGCCAACCGATGCTTGATGAACGGCCGCCTGTTGCTGGCGGCTGACGCCATTTTCAAACAATATAGCGAGGCAGATTTTTTCCGCGCCATCTATCGTGATCAATGGGTTTTCCAATTGGGCGGTCAATACGCCATGAACCAGCGAATGAAATTGCGATTTGGATACGCCTATAACGAAGACCCGACTCTGGACACCGTGCCGGGTACGATCGGCGGCGTGATTCCCGTTGGGGGAATCCCGGCGGTGCGTTATGTCCAAGGCCAATTCGCAGCCGTGTCGCAGCATCGACTGACCGGAGGCGTCGGGATACAAGATTTGATGCCCGGTGTCGATTTTGATCTGAGTTTAGGTGGCATGTTTGAAGCAGATAAATCGTTTGGCAGCACCACCGCCTCGGTGGAAAGCTATTGGATCGCCTTTGGATTCACTTGGCGCTGTGGAGCACCGATCACCAGTTGCTGCCAACCTTGCGCCGTGCCGGTCGTCGCGTCAGAGTGAGCGTTTGACGGCTGGGAATTATTTTTCGATCGCCTGTTGAATCGCCTCCAACAAGCGCTGGTTGTCCAACGGCTTGTAGAGAAACTCAACGGCACCGCGGCTCAGCGCCTCGATTCGCGTTTTCGCATTTTCGAACGCCGTGACAAAGATGATGGGAGGCGGCCCACCAGCCAACTTCATCAATTCACATTGCAGCTGCAATCCGTCGCGCCCCGGCAAGTGAACATCGAGGACGAGGCAATCAGTCTGATCGACGAGTTGGGAGTCGAGAAAGGCCTCGGCCGACTCAAACGCATCGACATGGAATCCGGCCGATTTGCAAAATCGCTTAAGAGCGCGGCGTACTGAAGCATCGTCATCAACTATTGAAATCCGGGATGGTTCATCCATGGTGGGGTAGCATTCGGTAAAATGAGTTGGCGCTTGTTAACATGTTAAACACGAATCCGAGATTCGTAATTAAACTTTGGTGTACTTTTAACCTCATATACAGGCTTTGGCGGTGCGAAGCTGAATTGTCACACCGCCGCGGCGGGGAACCGCCAATGGAGGGGTTAGCTACGTCGGGTAGGCTGTGCACGAACTGTCGTTGCGACAGGAAACGTGGCTAAAAACGAACCGTTGTACTAATTAAACGGCCGGTCGACAACGACGTTTTCTTAAACTTCCACAACGCCCGCTCGTTCGCAAAGCCGAACGAGTTCGGCGAGCGATTCAGCGCCAGTTTTTTCCATGACACGACCGCGATGCACTTTGACGGTGTATTCGGTGATGTCCAGCCGCCGGGCGATTTGCTTGTTCAGCATACCCGTAATAACTAGGGTCATGACTTCGTACTCGCGGCGTGAAAGCGAGTCCACCCGCCGTCGAAAATCATCGAGGATGGCGCATTCGTATTGCTCCTGAGCGTGCCGCGCGATAGAACGCTGCACGACTTCCACCAGTTGCTGTTCGTCGACGGGTTTGGGCAGAAAGTCGACGGCGCCGGCTTGCATCGCCTTGACTGTCATCGGGATGTCTCCATGCGCTGTCATGAACACGATCGGCAAACCGGCATGATCCCGATTAAGCTCTTCTTGCAATTCAATTCCGGTCTGATCAGGCATTTGCACATCCAGGATCAGGCAGCCTGCCACGTTTTCGTGACTAATATTGTCCCGCGTGTTATCCAGAAATTCGCGCGCTGAACGAAACGTTGCGACCTGCAATCCAATTGATTTGAAAGTTCTGGATAAGGCGTTACGCACCGACGGATCATCGTCCACGATGTAAACCACCGCGTTCTTTGGCAACATTGGAGTTTTGGTCATTGCTTGTCGCCCGACATTTGCTGGCGGTTCGTTTGTTGGTGGCTTGCCGAGATCGGCAAACTGAAGTGGAACGTCGCGCCTCGATCGGCATTTGAGGTAACCCAAATCCTGCCGCCGTGCGCTTCGATAATCGTGCGGTTGATCGCCAGCCCCATGCCTGTACCCTGTTGCTTGGTCGTAAATAGCGGTTCGAAGATGCGCTTGGCCTTTTCCTGGTCCAGCCCCGGTCCACGATCGCGCACGGCGAGCTCAACCGCGCCATTATTCATTGATGTCGTTACGACGATCTCAGGATTATCGGTTTCCACGCCATCCATGGCCTGCACTCCGTTGACAACGAGATTCAGAATGACCTGTTGCAATTCAATCGCGCTGCCATCGACCAGCGGCAGTTTGTCGGCAAACACCGTTTGGATTGACTGTCCGCGTTTGCTGATATCCGGTTCCACAATTCGTACGACTTCGCCAGCGATCGAGTTTAAATTCACAGGTTCGTGCGGTTGGTGCTCTTTTTT
>JBFILF010000538.1:0-3325 GCA_041599835.1 Pirellulaceae bacterium | reverse complement strand
CAGAAACTGTCGGTACCGAACAACACTCCACGGGGATCGTCACGGAATGCGTCCAGCAATTTGGATCGCGGTAGTCCGTCGGCTTGCGAATAAATCGCTAAGTTATTGCGGGCCAGCCAAGGTGTCAGCCGCTGAACCGTTTTACGCAACAGGTCGTAACTCGTGAACAATACGAAGGCGTGCCCATGAGTGAGCTGAACGTAATGTTTGACGGCGTCGGCCACTTGCCGCGCGTGTGTCGCGTGATCGTCACCGGGATCCGCCATATCGCTGACGAGAATCAGTTTAGCTTGCAGCTGGTAATCGAAGGTGCTGCCCAGTTTCAGCGTCTGGCACCGCGTCAAACCCACGCGGGATTTGAAAAAATCGAAACCGCGCTCACCTCCGGTCGCCAACGTCGCGCTGGTCAAAATGACACTGGCAGTTTTGTCGTATAATTCCCCGCGGAGCGCCGGGCCCACGTCAATCGGTGCTGCGGACAAAACGACTTTGCGGCGTCGTCGCCGCGTCATTGACTCGATCCAATAAACGTTGTCGTCCAGCTGTTGCAGCCGCCATTGTTCCATCGCCGCCGCCAGCCCGTCGATTCGCTGCCGCGCGGACTGAAAATCTTGTCGTTCGGTTTCGTCCGTCAGGCCACGGGCGACCGACTGCAGGTATTTCGCCAATTCGTCGAGGGCGGGGGACAGCCGGTTGGGAACGATGCCAGTTTGCCGGACGCGAATGGTTACCGCTGGCCCCAACTCGATTTGGCGGGCTGTCCAGGCCAGCACGTCGTCAAAGAACTCTTCCGCCAGCTCGCGGCAACGCGCCACCCGCCGTTGTCCGTCCTCCAGACGGTGATGCACGAGCAATCCCTTGCCGGTTCGCCGGTTGAACAACTTGCGGAGGGAATAATCCACTTGCGTCGAACTGACCGACATTCCCAAATGGTCGCCCGCGACCCGTTCCACCGTGTGGGCTTCATCGAGAATAACAGCGTGATAATCGGGTAACAAATTGACACCGACGCGGCGTAGCGCCAAGTCAGTGAAAAACAGCGCGTGGTTGACCACCAACAATTGAGCGTTCTGCAAACGACGTCTGGCTCGAAAGTAAAAACAATCCTTGAAGCGGGGACATTTGCGGCCCATGCAGTTGCCACTGTCGCTGACGGCCTCGTCCCACACATCGGGGCTGATTCTCAAATCCAAATCCGCTTTGGATCCGTCCCGAGTCTGCTCGGCCCACCGACCCAATTGCTGAATTTCGGCGATTTCCGATGCTTCGGAAAACAAGCTGGCAGCCCGCAACAGGGCCTTGTCCAGCCGCCGCAAACTCACATAGTTGCCGCGACCCTTGGCTAACACCGCCGAGAACTCGCGCGGCAACACGCTTTGAACCAGAGGTATGTCCTTGTTGATTAGTTGTTCCTGCAGGCTGATCGTATGCGTGGAAATCACAACTCGTTTCTTGGGATCGGCCGCTCCGGATTCTTGATGTTCGGTGGCATTGAGAATCGCTGGAACCAGATAACCGAGACTCTTGCCGACCCCCGTGGCCGCTTCCATGACCAGATGCTCCTGCGCAGCGATGGCGTTGTATACCGCGTCGGCCATTTGCAGTTGTTGCGGCCGGTGTTCGTAATTTTTCAGCCGGCGCGCGATCAGTTGACCGGGACCCAATACGTCATGACAGTTGAGCATGGACAAACGGCGACTTGACGCGATTAAAACAGAAATCAGCGCCAATATGCCAGCTAACAATCCGCCGTAGTAGGGGCCGATGCGGTCGAACCGCCAGAGGCGATGGAGCCAAAATCGCGAAGTCGACTAAATCCGTGTCGATCACCGCCGTGTCGATGTCCGCCGTGACCAAGCGGAAACAGCAGCACGAACCGGTCCTGGCCATGGTCAAGGGATCGGACGGCGCCGGACCCCCGGCGCAATCGTGACCGGTAACCCAAATGGCACTCGAATTCGGCCCGATGGATCACCGTTCAGATCTCCAGCGGCTGATGGAATGCAAATGTATTTTGTGTATCGATCACGGTCGTCGGTGCGGCTGGATGGCATTTCTCGTTGGAATGTCTTTCATCCAGCTTGTCGTTTTCAACCGGTTCGATTTCGCTCAATAACCGCGGCAACAAATCGCCGATGTGTTGAAGTCCGTGTCGAGTGCGTCGCCGGGGGCGACGGCGTATACGTCGTTTCATAAGATCATTCCTCTGCTGGTACGGTTGTTCATGCTCTAACGAAGTATTCGCGACATGATTGACACCAGCGGTCAACACATCAAAAAAACTGATCGAAAAATGCGTCGGTTACGTCTGGTGACACGTTAGGTCCGACTGCATAGAATTGGCCGCGGTGATGCGAGCTGCGCGGAATTACGTCAATTGACGCTGGCGGCAGAGCCTCGTATTCTCAAGTAGCTGGGTGGGCGTCTGGGCCAGCGGCGGGTGCGGCGCAAATGGCAATGTCGCCGCAAGCGGCAAGGGTTTTTTCAAATCGGATTGCACTTGAAAATCGAGCCCGGGTTTTTGTTGTTAATGGGTGCTATCAGCCTGCTCGCCGTTTCATCGGCAAAGGGGCAGGAGGACCGGGTTTCGCTGCGTGACGATCAAACAGGCGAGGTCACTCAGTTCAATGCCGACGTGGTGGATTGGGATGCGCGGAGGTTGGTGATCCTGGTCAACGGCCGCCACCGCGAAATTGCCAGCCGCCGGGTGGTCGACGTCGTTCCCGCTCGCAGCGAGTCATTAATCGAGGCGGACGCATTCTTTGCATCCGGCAAACTGCCCCAAGCCATGCAGGCTTATGAGCGGGCCCTCACGCCACAACTGCGGCCATGGGTCATCCGTGGCATTCGGGCCAGGCTGCTGCAATGTGCCAGCGGCCTCGGCCAGCCGGACCGGGCAATCTCCGAGTTTTTGCGGATTGCGGATTCCAATCCGGAGACGCGGTATTTTCATTTGATTCCACTGGTTTGGGATCGGTCGTCACCGCCACACATGCCAACTGGGATTCAAAACTGGCTGAAGGGCGCTGGCGAAATCCGGGCCTTGATTGCCGCCAGCTGGGTGTTGCAGCAACATACTGACGAGGCTGAGGCCGCGCTCAGCGCGCTCAAACAATCCGAAGATTCTCGCATTGCACATCTGGCCACTGCCCAGCCGTGGCGACTGGAAATCATTACGGCCTCGCGCGACGATCTGACTCGTTGGCAGGCGGCCATTGATCGCATGCCACCTCAACTTCAAGCCGGACCCAGGTATGTAGCCGCCGTCACTAGAAAACGACTGGCCACGACTGGACGGATTGCCGAGGACGAGGCGAATGGCGTG
>JBFILF010000537.1:0-3341 GCA_041599835.1 Pirellulaceae bacterium | reverse complement strand
GCTGCTGGTGCCAGAGGTGCGCGCGTGGCTCGACCAAATCCAGACTTTTGGCTTTCATTTGGCGCGGTTGGATGTGCGTCAGGATTCGCGTCAGTATGCGATCGTGGTGAACGAGTTGCTCAAGGCCGCGGGACTGTGCGCGGACCCGGCTGACTTGAGCGAGGCACAACGTCAAGGACAGTTGCAGGAGACGCTTCAAAAGCCTCTCCAGATCGACGAGACGGCTCTCTCCGAAGAGGCCCGCGAGACGTTGGCCCTATTTCGCCTGCTGCGGCGTGTCGCAGCCAGATTCGGTACCGCGGTGGGGGAGAATATTCGACATTGTTCTGCTGGCGCTGATTCTTTTAAGCGTGTTGGACATTTGCCTGGAGAGCCTGGTTAGCGATCGGAACCCACGGGCCGAACTGTATCGAGCGATTTTCTTTTTCGTCGAGTGGGCCATTACGTTGCTGTTTACCATCGAGTACTTTGCCCGCATTCTCAGCGTTCGCAAACCCAGCCGCTACATAGTCAGCTTTTTCGGCATTGTGGACTTGTTGGCAATCTTGCCGACTTACGTCGCGACGTTCGCCGGCGGCACCGGTGCATCGTTCACCGTGATCCGGGCCATTCGGCTGTTGCGCGTATTTCGTGTGATGAAGTTGGTATGGCTGTTGTCCGAAGCTCAAGAAATGACTCGCGCGATTTGGAAAGCGCGTGGCAAGGTCGTAGTGTTCCTGGCGGTTGTACTGATCGCGGTTACGATTTTCGGCGCCACGATGTATGAACTGGAGCCCAACACCTTTGACTCGATTCCGCAAGCCATGTACTGGGCAATCGTCACAATGACCACGGTGGGCTACGGTGATATCGTTCCCGAAACTGCCAGCGGCAAATTTCTGTCGTCCTTTCTGATTTTGCTGGGGTACAGCCTGATTATCGTGCCCACCGGTTTCGTGACGGCGGAGCTGTTTCACTCGGCAATGGCCCACAAAGCGGTCACGACTCGCACCTGCGACCATTGCATGAGCGAGGGCCACGACCGCGACGCAACGTATTGCAAATATTGTGGCGAGCCGTTTTCAACTTGACGCACAACCTTGGAACGAATGATCATATTGCTCAGTTCGATGTGCCCTCGCAAGTTCGGCAGGCAACGAGACTCGGATCGTCGGGGAACGTCGCGGTTCCGTTCCAAATTAAATCTGCATACATACTTTTTGCCGCATCAGCTTCACAGGTCTTACTTTTAAGTTCATGACATACGCCATTGAGCTGACAGGAGTCACCAAGCGGTTTGCCAGGCAGGTGGCCGTTGATCAACTGGACTTGCAGGTTCCGGCAGGATCGATCTACGGATTTATCGGACCCAACGGCAGCGGTAAGACGACGACATTGCGGATGATCCTGAGGATATTTCAACCGGACGAGGGGACGGTTCGCGTTCTCGGTAACGAACTTGGTACCACGGCCGATGATCGATTGGGATACTTGCCGGAGGAACGCGGGCTGTACAAACGCATGCGGGTTCGCGATTTATTGATTTATTACGCCAAGCTCAAAGGCAACTATGATTGCCGCCGCGACATCGACTTTTGGTTGAAACGGCTGGAGGCTGAGGAGTGGAAGCACAAGCGAATCGACGCTCTATCAAAGGGCATGGCGCAAAAAATTCAGTTCATTTCCGCCGTGGTAGCGCGCCCTAGCCTGGTGATTCTGGACGAACCCTTCACGGGACTGGATCCCGTCAACATGGAATCGCTGAAAGACTCGGTGCTTTGGTTGCGCGACCACGGCACGACCATTGTCTTTTCAACCCACGACATGGACATGGCCGAACGGCTGTGTGACACGATTTTCATGATTCACAAAGGCCACAAAGTGCTGGATGGCACGCTGGATTCAATCCAGTCGCAGTTTCCCGCCAATCGTATCCGTGTTCGCTTCGCCGACCCACACTTCGAGCCGGCCCCGATCGACGGGATTGAGGAGGGCATGTTCACGGGCCGCTACTACGAGTTGACGATTCGCGATCACCAAAATTTGCAACCGGTATTGCACCAATTGATTGACCAGTCCGAAATCCATCATTTCGAATTGATTCGGCCGTCGCTGCACGACATTTTCGTGCGGATCGCGCGACCCGATCAATCCGAATTGCTAAACCAGTAAACTCACGCAATTCCACGCTGTGACTGACGACCGACAGCTATGCGAAAAATCCTGACGATTGCGACTCGCGAATATCGAGCCATGGTGGCCACCAAGGCGTTTCTGTTGTCGGTCACCATGATGCCGCTGCTCATGTTTGGCGGTCTGGTCACCATGGAAATGTTGCAAAACGTCGGAGAAATCAAAGACCTGAAAATCATCGTCATCGACCACACCAACCAACTGTACCAGCCGCTGAATCTGGCCGCCAAACTCAGAAACAAGCTGTACGAAACCGACGAACAAACCGCCACCGATTCCGAGGCGGATCTGGAAGCATCCGGCATCGATCCAAAGCTGCTCGAACAACTGGCCGGCGACCCTCAGAACCGCGACGAAGACGACGATTTTGGATCGTTTTCACGGGGTGCCCGATTTCTGTTGGAACGGTGGGAATCATCTGAGGTGACCGACCAGGTTCGGCTGGAGCTGTGCGAGCGGATTCGCAACCAGGAGTTGTACGCGTTCATCGAAATCCCGGCAGATGTGCTGACCGCTGAATTGCCACAGAGTCTGGAAGATTTTGCGGCGCTGCCCAGCGCATCGTTTTATTCCGAGGACTCGACGTTTTCCGATGCGAAAATCTGGTTCGGTCAGGTGATCAACGAATTTGCCAAGCAATATCGGCTGAAGGAACTGGATATCGATCCGATCCTGGTGGCCAAATCCAGCTTGCCGGTTCGCGTGCGCGGCATGGGATTGCTGGAACGGTCATCGGACGGATCGATTCAGGCGGCAGAGGAAAAGGACGATCTAAGTGCCATCCTGTTGCCACTTGGCGTGTTAATGCTGATGTTCATGGTGATCTTCATGGCCGCCCAACCCATGTTGGAAAGCGTCCTGGAAGAAAAATCACAGCGCATCGCCGAAGTGTTATTGGGCAGCGCCAATCCGTTCCAAATCATGACCGGCAAATTGATGGGCACGGTCGCCGGTTCGCTAACCATTTTTGCCATCTACCTGGGCGGCGCTTATGTGATGGCCGTGTATCGCGGCTGGACCGAGTACATACCGTTCGGCCTGATACCGTGGTTTGTAATTTTTCAAGTCGGTGGAGTGTTGTTTTATTCGTCCATATTTATGGCGGTCGGCGCCTCGGTGACTCAGTTGAAAGAGGCCCAGTCGATTTTGCTGCCCGTTTGGCTGTTGCT
>JBFILF010000536.1:0-3350 GCA_041599835.1 Pirellulaceae bacterium | reverse complement strand
TGGACCACTGGTGCATGACGGCGCCGAAGGAGGTATCCGGTTCAAACGAAACGGTTTCTATCGCGTTGATCATGTGCCCGATTTGCTCGTCGTGGGCTTGCGGCGACAACGTCGTCGTGAGCGCATTTGCGAACAGGCCCAGCCCAACGGCGTCGCCTTGCTGGCGCAACAACCAAGACAATGTCACCACCACGCATCCCGCGTAATCGAACTTGGATAACGGCGATGCCGCGCCTTGAAACTCCATGCTGGCGCTGCAATCAAGCAAAAACGTGCAGGTCAGATTGGTCTCGTCGATGAATTGCTTGACGAACAAGCGGTCGGTGCGACCAAACGCCTTCCAATCGACGTTTCTCAGATCATCACCGGGCGAGTACGGACGATGCTGGGAAAACTCCGCCGAGTATCCGTGATGGGCGCTGCGATGGGCGCCTGACAGGTAACCGTCCACGACTCGTCGCGCCCGCAGGGACAGACTCTGCAGCTCAGCCAGCGTCCGCGGATTTAAATAATTTTTTGTCGATTCCACTTTGCGCGTCGTTTTCAGCCCGGTCGAGGTACTCGGTTAACCGCTGGATCACATGGTCGGGTTCGATTTGTTCTGCACCCGCCAGAAAATTCATGCGGATGCGATGTCGGAGCACCGGTGCCGCCACTGCTCGCACGTCGTCAGGACCGACATGCGATCGGCCGCTGAGCACTGCCCGCGCCTTGGCCGCCAGCACCAAAAACTGGCTGGCTCGAGGCCCGGCACCCCACCGCACATAAGATTTTACGTACTCGGCGATGTCGCGGTGCGATTTTTTGTTAGCAACCCATTCCGGCGTGTTTTGCTGCTGGTAAGTCTGACCCAGCCGTGTCAGCCGCGCCAGCCGCAATGCGTACAGAGCCATGTGATCGGAAATCGGGATGCGACGCACCAAACCGCTTAACTGCAAGATTTGCTCGGCACCGAGCACCGGTGTAATCGGTGGCATTTCCGCCGAGGTGGTGCGTTTGACGATTTCAAGCTCGTCGACTTCTTCCGGATAACGGATTTGAACCTGCAGCATGAATCGATCCAACAACGCTTCCGGCAATGGATATGTGCCTTCCTGTTCGATTGGATTTTGCGTTGCCAACACCACGAACGGTTCGTTGAGCGAATGTTTTTGACCGCCCACCGTGACCTGGTGCTCCTGCATCGCTTCCAGCATGGCTGCCTGGGTTTTAGGCGGGGTGCGATTGATTTCATCAGCCAAAATCATGTTGGCAAAGATCGGACCGCGATGAAATTTCAATTCCCGCGCTCCCGTCACCGGATCGTGCTGGATCACCTCCACGCCGGTGATATCCGAGGGCATCAAATCCGGCGTGAATTGGATGCGACTGAAATCCAACGATAAGGATTCGGCAATGGAGCGGACCAGCAATGTCTTGGCCAGTCCCGGCACGCCAACCAGCAACACATGTCCGCCGGAAAACATGGCCAGCAATATCTGGTCGATCACTTCATCGTGACCGACGATGACCTTGCCTACCTGCTGGTGGATGTCCTCCCGCGCCCGCTGCATTTTTTCAACCATTTGCCGGTCATCCGCAACGGGTTGTTCCAGCGAAGATAGTTGAGATTCCGACACGGGCGACCGACATTTCACACTTGAAGGTTCACTTGACGAACCGTTCCTCGCCAGATTGGTTCGGCACGGCATCTTTGGCGGGGATTCGCCCATCAACGGTAAAGGCGGCAATTCGTTTGTCGCCAACAACTATCATCATACCTTGATTCTCAAACAGGTTGCCACCAGCCAATCCGCGCGGCCACAATCCAATCGTCTGCGCAACAACGGGCAGCCAGCGGCGCCGACCGCCGCCATCCACAATTTGGGCCGGCTGCTGACGCAGAATAAATACGCGGGTCAGGGTCGGCACATAGATGTAGTTATCGGTTACCAGCGGCCGGCCGCGAATGCGAAACGCGCCGGGCCACGCAGCTGCATCGCCGGGCCACGGCGCTGGAGGGACGGGGTATTCGGGGAATACACATTGAACTTTGCCAGAACGGCGTTCCAGCCATTTGACGCGCAGTCCGCCAGCAATCAAGTGATGTTCAGACGCCTGGAGCAAAAAACGTACGTCTGGTAACTCCTGTGCCCAGGCCATCCGTCCCGAATGCGCACTGAGGCTCATTACCAACGACGTGTCACTCGGTGCCGCAAATACCTGGTCGCCCTCGAAAAGCAGATTTGCGTGCTTGCGCCGCTGCGGTTGCCGCGAAACGTCCGGATCCTGGCTAAACCAATCGATGCGTGGATATTCCAGCAACCACTCACAAACGCCGCTGGCCGGATTCAGCGCCGCAATCGCGCCTAAATTAGTGTTGCAGATCATTCGTTCGTCAGCGACGACGATGGAAGCCATGCCGCCGGGATCCGTCTGCAAACCCGACGTTTCCAATTGCCTGACCTGTTGCACCTGGGCATCGAACAACCGCGTTTTCCACAATGGTGGTTGGGCGACGTTCGAATCGGTTTCCGTTAGCGCGTAGCACACGGCGTACACACCGACATGTTTTTTGTCCGCGTCCCATCGTCGGGCGAGCAGCAACAAACGGTCGTTCCAGACGACCGGCTGGCTGTCAAACGTCATGTCGGGTTCATCTGGTAGTAACGGAAACCCCGGTAACAGTATCCCCTCACGTTTCAGGTCGATGCCGATGATCGGCCTCGACGCGACACCGGTTGGGCCAGCTTTATTCGGCGACGGAGGCGCGCCAGTTAATGCAAAGGCGCGATGCCCTGCGAGCGAAATGTTCCGAGGCAGACTCCATTGGGATTCGCGGCTAACTTCGGTGGCCCGCCACCATTCGCCCCACCACAATTCGCCCCGCCGCGCGGCATTTCGATCGATGTGCTTTCCCGCGGCAAACGTGGCATCGCCGGTCGACAGCTGGATCGATCGTATTCGCCAACCGTCTTGCCACACCATCTGTCCGTTGAAAATGGCCGGATAGATGTTGAAGGCATCCTCATATTGTGATTGAGGATCTGCGCGCGCAGTGGCTGGTGTACCTGGAGCGACATCCTCAACCAGCAGATCGACAGTCCAGATCGGAAAACCACTGGGATCGAGCGGCCGTGCATCAACGGCTGGATGTGGCGCAGCTTCGCCGGTTGATGGTTCGCTGGCGGCGCTGGCTTGGATCGCTTGCATCAGCAAATCACGCAACACACCCTGCTTGCCGCCAATCGACCCGACGGCTTCGCCAAACTCCGTTTGAAACCACAGCAGGTCCGCATCGGTATGCTCCACTGAATTGAATTGGGATGCGGCCAGCACCAGCAAGGCGGCAATTTGAGGCAGCGGTAAAT
>JBFILF010000535.1:0-3352 GCA_041599835.1 Pirellulaceae bacterium | reverse complement strand
CCCCGCCCTGTTCGGCGTGCTGAATCAAATCGATGTCAATGCGTTTGCACCCGATGCCACCATGTCTTCGGCCGAGTTTCGGGCGACGATGCTCAGCCCGCCGGTGATCGCCAACTGGTTGCACTTCAGTTTGTCATGCCTTGCCGTGGCGCCGATTGTCGGCCTGCTGACCACATCGCCTCTGGCATCGACTGAGCCGGGCGGGGAGGAGCACGACCGTTCACCGCCAGGGCGATTGCAGCGGGTGATGGCGCTTGTATCGGCGGTCGCCACGTTGGCTCAATGGATCGTTGGTGCGGCGTTACTTGTGTCCATCGACCGATTTACCATCTATCAGTTGACCGGTGGCGATTGGATCCTGACCGCCTGGTTTCTGCAATCGCTGGTGCTGGTGTTCTTGCTGAGCGTGTTGCAGGTACGGCTGGTGCTGCGACCGACCGACCGCGAATTGGCGCAATTGGTCTGCCTGCTGCAACTGTTGGTGATCTTTGCCATGAGCCTGATGGCCCTGGTGTTCCAGACGTAAACGGCACCGCGGTAATGGTGACGCGTCGCGTGGATCAGCGCCGGCCGGGCAACAAAAAACGGTCGGTCAGTTACCGGCCGTATTTTTTGCTTGTCATGTCGGCTGGGATGGACTTATTTTTTCTTCAGCTTCGAGCCGTCAATTTTTCCATTGGGAATCAATTCGCCATATTTGACGCCCTCTTTGGTTTCGCGATCGTTGACGACTTTCAGCGCTTCCAAAAATGCCGGCGCCATTACTTCATTTTCAAATTGTTTCCGCTCGTCACCTTCTACAGCTTCCCAGCGGGCCGACAGGTCTTTACCCTTGAACTGTTCGTAAAACATCTTGCCAAACGGATTGCGCTCCGTTTTCGCTTCCCCTTTGACATGGCACATATTGCAGGTCACACGCAAATTCGTGTGCTTCTTTTCCAGTGTCTTTTTAAAGATGCCATGGGCGGTTGCCTGGTTGCCCACGGATGACCATGTCATGAGGGTCAGGGCGCACAGGGCGACCCCAAAACCAGCTCGTTTGCTCATCATGTTCCTCGTTGATCACAAGTTGGGAATTGACGCATCCAAGTCCGGGGAGTGTCGCGGGAAGGTCCAGCTGGCGATCAACTAACCCCGGTTCAACTTTTCGGATATCATTGGTTGTCGACCGCCAACCGTCAACGGCCAACTTTATTATCGTCCAAATTGCAGGTGGTTTCGAGAAATTCTTGACCCACCGGAGCAAGCCGAATCAACGGGACATCGGCAGGGGTCGCCGAGATTACGCGGGTCGTTCCGCCCCAAAACGGCTATCGAGGGCGTCGAAGCAATACGTGCGATTCTGACACATCCGACAGTAGCGCGTGCGTTTTCATCGGGTCGTCCAGCGCCAATGACTCGTTTTCCGCGTCGCGCGCCACCGCCTGCGCGCCGCATTGCACACAACGGATCAACCGACCTAAATAATTAACGTGCAACTGATGGTTCCGGGAACACTGGGGGCATGCGAAAACGAAAAAAACGGCCACGATTCCCTTCCATGTTGGTCAGTTTGGGCGCGAGTTCCATTGACGCAAGCCGTTCATGTTACCGATCAAGCCGGGGATTCGAAACCTCGATGTGGCAACGGTATCGTTGCACGCCCAAGTCCGCGAATGCACCGCGCCGGGGCTTGCCGCAGACAGCAGCGTTTTTCTGATTATGAATGCATTGTCTACCGGCCAGCCGCAGACGACGGCGAAAACTTGATGCCGGCGGCGGAGACCGAACAAGAACATTCACAACCGCAAAACAAATCAATCAGCCGACATCCAGCATATGCGAACCCTGGGCCGGTTGGGTTGAGCTGACAACCTGCGCTTCGGCCGTCTGGTCGGCCGGCGTTTCGGCGACTAATTCGCTGGCATCATGAGATTTGATGGTCTGCTCCAGATAGGGTTGCAGCGAAGCCAGCACATCGGCCAGTTCGCCGATCGTATCGTAGAACGACACTTCGCCGACGATGCCCACCAGGACAATTCGGCCGATGGTTCGATCGCCCACCAGCAAGGGAAATTCAGCGGTCCACTGGTCGTCGGGAGAGATTTTTTTGTCCGGCTGATGAAACTTGGCGTGAAAGTTTTCGTGAAGCCATGGCAGGTTCAGGTTCATGTTCAACTGCAACAAGTTTGATTTTTCCGCAAATTCACGCAATACCTGCCAGCACAACTCCCAATCCCGCTCCCCCTGCAACCGGACGGCAATCTGATGCGATCTGCGATGTTTGGGCAGTATCAAAAAGGAACGAAGAAACCCATTTACTTTGTTGATCACCAATCGTAGTTCGCCGAATCCAAACACGCGTCCCACCATCAGGAAAATGATTACCGCGGCGATCGACGCCAGCGCGTACTCGGCTTGTCTGTGTATCATCGACAGCGTGCCGCCGGTGGCCGTCATTAAACACATGGCGAAAAACAACAGGAGTGCCTTGCGGGGTCCGAAACCCTTTCGAAGCAACGCATGATGCAAGTGGCCGCGATCAACCGTATAAATGCTGCGGCCCGTCAATTGCCGGCGGATGATCGCCGCCATCGTGTCAAACATGGGTATCGACAACAGCGCGATCGGCGCCACAAACGCCCAAACTGTGAATTGTTTGGAGGAACTTTGGATGGCCATGGCCGAGATGAACAAACCGATCATCATGCTGCCCGCATCTCCCAGGTAGACGCTGGCCGGCGGGAAATTGTAACGCAGGAAACCCAGCAGCGCCCCGGCGGCCGCCGCCGTGATGACGGCATTGAGCGACAATTCTGGCGAAAGGACCAAAGAAATCACGCACAGTGCGCCGCTCATCATCAAGCCGATCGTGGTGGCGAATCCGTCCGCTCCATCCAGCAAGTTCACCGAGTTGATCCCGATTAAAAGCCAGGCGTAAACGAAGATAATCGAAAAAATATCAAGCTTGAACCGTGTGCCGAGAATCGAGATTTGCTCAAACTGAAAGCCGAATGCAATCAAGATGGTGGCGGCGATGAATTGCCCCAGAAGTTTTTGCCGGCCCCGTAATTCGAAGCGATCGTCGAGAACCCCTACAAACAGAATGAAGGCACAACCCAACAACAAGCCATACAAACGCCAGTCGAACCCGAATTGGTTTCTGAAAATGCCGAACGTCAGCGCCAGCGATACTAAGACGGCGACAAAGATGACCAACCCGCCAACCAGCGGAATGGCCTGGTCATGCAGCTTGCGATTTTCATCGGGCTTGTCGACCAAACCCAAAAGACGAGCCCACTTTTTGGCGATCGGAACGACGGCCAATGTCAAAATCAGGGCAGCGACAAATGCGACGAGGACGGCCATAGAT
>JBFILF010000534.1:0-3388 GCA_041599835.1 Pirellulaceae bacterium | reverse complement strand
GGCGTCTACACGAGCGACCCGATGCGCGACCCCAGCGCCACGCGCTACACGCGCCTGAGCTTCGACGAGGCCATTGCGCGCAATCTCAAGGTCATGGACGCGACCGCGCTCACCCTGTGCCGAGATCAGCGACTGCCGGTCAATCAACACCAAACGGCGCCAACCCTTGCACCGGAGGCAATCAACGCGCGAGTTTACGAGACTCTGATGGCTAGGAATGAAGTGCAGACGACTCGATTGAGTCTCGACAGCCCACCGCCACTTTCAATTTCTGAAAGCCAGTTGGGAATCGAAAAACAGGTGGCCATGACGTTGGTCCGACACTTGCATCGACATCCCGCGCCGCACGACTCGCGGTTGCAAATGGAACTGGATCCGCCGGAGTTGGGCTCGTTGCGAATCCAAATTCGCTGGCAGGCCGACGCGGGCAAGATCCACATTCAGGCAGAAAATGTCCTGGCACATCAGCTGCTCGAGCGAAACCTGGGAACATTGATTGAAAGCCTGCAGAACTTTGACATGGAAACGCTGGAACTGGACGTCACGCACCGCGATTCCAGCGATCGAGATGCGTGGCACAAAGATCGGGACATCCGCGATGTGCGCTTGATGGACGCCGCCGTCGTTTCAAACACGGCTGAACATCCCATCGCGCCGACATCCGCGCGCGGACAAGTCAACATGATGGTCTGATCGACAAAACGTAAACGGAGAAACGAAATATGGAAATCGCAGGAGTCTCGGGCACGCAATTGCGAAGCGATTTTTTGACGCTGCTGGTCACTCAGCTGCGCAATCAGGATCCGATTGAGCCCGTCAAGCAAGAGAATTTTATTGCCCAGTTAGCCCAGTTCTCGATGGTCGATGGAATCGAAAAACTCAATGTGCAATTCGCCGACGTGTTGTATTCGCAGCAGGTTCTCAACGGCTTCAATTTAATCGACAAACATGTCAGTTACTTGTTGCCGGGAACCACTGAACCCGAGTCGGGAAAAGTTTCAGAAGTATTCATCTCCGATGGTCGGATCAACGTGGTCATCGGAGAACACACCGTACCGATTAGTCAAATCGTTGGACTCGTCAGCGTCGACACCGAGGCGGCTGAGGTGACTAACTAAGTCCGGCCGTCACTCGTTCAGCGCTATCCCTTCACAAGCTAGAAAAACAGGAACCGATCGATGCCAAATTCTCTACTTACCGCTGTGTCCGGTTTATTGTCGCATCAACGCAAATTGGACGTGGTCGCCAACAACCTGGCGAATATGAACACGGCGGGCTACAAAAGCTCGCGCATTGTATTTTCGGATTTGATGTATGAAATCCTTTCGCCCGCGACAAGCGGCAACGGCGTCACCGTAGGGGGTACCAATCCCATTCAGATTGGATCCGGTTCCAAAACGGCCCAAATCACCAAAAAGTTTTCCCAAGGGAGTTTCGATGCCACCGGTCAGCCACTTGATTTTGCGTTGGCAGGCGAAGGGTTTTTTGTAATCCACAACGGCGGAGAAACGTTTTATTCGCGAAACGGGGCTTTTTCGTTGGACGATCAAGGCTACCTGATTGATCCTTCGACCGGGGGCCATGTCCAACGGTTTGGCAGCGTCGGCGAACCCGGATTTTCCAATCCGGCTTTTCAGATTCCAGGTGACAACCGGATTCTAATTCCGTTGGGTGAAACCATTCTGGGACAGGCATCCAACGAAATTACGTTTAACGGAATCCTCAACGCCGACGCGGTCGGTCCGTTGGCCGAAGTGCTGACGTCAGCTAATCCGTATCTCGAGTCGGGTGTGCCCGCGACAACCGCAACGTTGTTGAATGACCTGGATTCAAACGACATCGATTATCAAGCCGGCGACCAGATTCAGGTGAACGGCAACAACGCGGATGGCAGCTCCTTTTCTGTGACGCTGAACGTGACGCCCGCCTCCACGCTGGGCGATTTAGTCGCGGCGGTCAACGGCGCGATCACGGGAGCGACTGCCCAAATCGATGCCGATGGAAATCTGGTGTTAACGGCGGCAGAAACCGGAGAATCCATGATTGGGTTGACCATTACCGACGACCCCGCGAATACCGGCCAAACCAATTTTGACAATCACGTGCTAGTGACGACCATCAGCGGCAAGGACGGGGACGTCTTTCGGGGGATTCTCGAAATATTTGATGTCCGCGGTGGCGGGCATGATCTGCAATACGAGTATCAGAAAACGGGCGACAATCTGTGGAACCTGACGTTTTCCATGGATGCCAACGATGGCGAAGTTGTTTCTGCCCCGATCGAAAACATCCGATTCAACGATGCCGGACAACTGATCGATATCAATGGAAATTCTAATCCACTGGTTGATCTGTCCATCAATTTTAACGGCATCGCGGCCCAGCAGGACATGCAAGTGTCGCTGGAAGGATTGCTGCAAATTGCCACCGAATTTGAAATGTCAACGGATCAAAACGGCACTCCGCCCAGTACCCTGATATCCGTGCGCGTCAATTCTGACGGGATGCTGGAAGGCATCTCGTCCAGCGGTCAGGGCGTCGCCATTGCACAACTGGCCATTGCGTTGTTCCGGAATCCTGAGGGACTAAGCGCGGTCAACGACTCGTACTATCAAGACTCATTGAACTCTGGTGAAGTGGAATTGGGCGCCGCGACGCAGGGTGGCCGCGGCGCGATTCGCGGCGGTCAATTGGAAGGCTCGAACGTCGACGTCGCTTTTGAGTTCACGCAGCTGATTGTGGCCCAGCGAGGATTTTCGGCAAACGCCCGAACCATCACGGTGGCCGACGAGATGCTCGAAGAATTGACCAATATCATTCGTTAATCGCAGACTTTCTGATTCAAAAACGAAGCGGATTTGACGACCCGCTTTTTTTGGCAAGTTTGGTTATCGCCTGGCAAGTTTGCCAGGACGCACTCGATAACCCAGTGGGCAGCCGCATCTCGCCAACCGGATCTTTTTTCGGTTGGCGATGGTGCGGTCAAAATGAAAAGGAGTCATCATGCTCGCGCTCAGTTCTTTCCCCATCTGTCGCATTGGCATAAGCATGATTGCCGTCGGCCTGCTGGCTGGTTGTTTTACCACCTGCGGGTTTGCCGATCTGGTCGAGTCCGATGCGGCTGCGACCTTGGCCGTCAGGGCAGCGCAGCCCAGGTCGGTCGTTCCGGATGACGTTGACGAGTCGATCCGAATCTCGGCTGCCAACCGTGTTGATTCCGATGAAGTTGGCGGATGCGCCGCGTTGTTGCCGTTTCCGGAATGCTTGACGGGAGCCCCCGAGGAGGACGCCAACGTCTCGCGCGTGGCCGAGCCGCGAATGTTGCCGGTTTTGTTGACGCTGATTGTGGTCACCGGCCTATGGCGAAAGAGCCGCAAGCGGTTGGCGT
>JBFILF010000533.1:0-3390 GCA_041599835.1 Pirellulaceae bacterium | reverse complement strand
GGCGTCCAGTGCAACGCGCAGCGGGATAATGTTGGCACCCTCCGTCGTTTTGGAAGTTCGCACAGCGATTTCCGCTAGCCGACCCGTAAAACTGCGGCCCGGCATCGTGGCCAACACGAACTGGACCGGCAACGGGTCGTCGCTCGCAACTGAACGAGCCGACGTTACATGTCCCAAACGGCTGGCGGGCATGTGCAATTCCAATTGCCAGTGCCCATGTTCCTGCATCACTTCCAACAACAAATGCCCGCGCTCGACTGGCCGGCCCGCCAATAAATCCTCCGGTTGGAAGGTGACCACCGATCCGTCGATCTCCGAACAGATTTGCAACGACGACCGTTCGCGCTCCAACATTTCAATCTGGTCCAGCAATCCAGCCATCTCGGTTTGCGTTTGTGAGATTCGACCCTCCAGTTTGATGGCATCGGCACGTGTGACGGCATGACCCACCTGGTCGCGCTCAGCCTGCAATGCGGCCAGCAGTTTTCGCTTGCCGTCCAACTGATTGCGGGCCAACAGCAGCTGCGTGGCCAGTTCGTCGTTGCGTAATTGCAATAACGGCTGTCCGGCGCGGACTTGTTGGCCGCTGTGAACAAAAACCTTTTCGACTTGGCCGTCGTGCGGCGCAAAGACGCGCAACTGGCCGGTCGGCACCAGTTTACCGCGGGCCTCGACGCGGTACGGAACTCGCACCAGTGTCATCGCGGCGATCAACACTGCCACACCGATCATGGCAAAAACAACCTTTGAACGGTGTCGGCTCAATCTTCGTTCCATCATCTCGCCCAGTTTGCGGCGCGTTGGCAACAGTACCACGCGATCCAACTGCCGCGCGTGCCCCAACGCCTGGGCGATGTGTTCGGCCAGTTTCTGCACCTGCTGAATTGGGGCGACAGGGTTGTCGCTGGAAAAACGCTCCAGCAACAATCCGCCAATAATGTGGGGCGGGGATTGGTGGTCCGATTTATCCTCGTGGTCGACTTGCTGTGGCTCCGATAGCGGAACAATGTCCAAACTTGTCGCGCCGGATTCTGTTACATGATTCAGCAACGACTCTTTGACCGGCGGCGGCAACGGTTCGATGTCACCGGCGTAATGCAACGATTCGCCCGTTGCCAGGACGTGACCGGCGAGCTTCGACATGGAGCGAATGAGATTCGAGCGATGATGGACGCTGGATTGACCGGACATCGCGGCGATCACCGTTCGGTTGCCGCGTCGCATCGCTAGGCTCACGCGGTCGTATCCAAGCAACCGTCGGCTTTCGTTGACGGAGGTGTGGGAAACGTGTTGGAGGCTGGTGTCGCGGTGTAACCGCAACAAGAATTCGCTCCAATCGTCGCTGGGAGGCGTTTTGGTATCTTCTGCGCGCTTGTTTTGCTCGCCCCGCAGCTGCATGTAACCACTGGCATGGCATACCAGGCGGTTGAGCAATGCCAGCTGGCGTTTGATGTTGTCGGGGTCGATGCTGCCTGTCACCACCAGTTCGACAACGCCGACGGATTGTTGCCCTCGAATCAGCGGTGCCAGGAATACGGAGGCCGGATCCATCGCAGGTGCCGACGCAGTCGGCTCAATGGTTTGCGCAACGGATTGTCCGCGGTGCAAAACATCCAGCACCCACTGCAGCCGTCGGCGGTGGATCGCCGCTTGGAGAAGCCGCGTGTCATCTTTGGCCGAGACGCTGCAGAGGGGTTGAACGCGGCCATCGTGATCCAAGCCCCACACGGTCGATTCGGCAGCCGGGATGACTTCCACCGCCAGGTCCAAGAAACGTTTGAAGAAATCCGGTGGCGATAACTCGGAATGCGCCAGCCGATTCAGTTGTTGCTCAACAGCAGCGAGCTTGTCGGCATGAGGGAAGCTTGCATCGCGCGCGGTTGGCTGGGGGTGGTGTTGGGGCATCGTTTTGCAGCAGAAGTTGCCTGGCGGACCGCCATCTCATCGCAAAAAGGCCTTGTCTGGTCAATGTCGTTGCAGTTGCTAGCAGGTGAGTGAGGGCTATGTACATTGGTTACCCATCGCTTAGCTCATCGTGCTGGAAAGGTCGGCGACCGGTCGGTCGCACTAGCTAGCGCGTCGTACCGCCTGCCGAGCCGCCGGGCAGCCAGTTTAAGCGCTTTGAGCGCGGTGGTATTCGACCTGGCGTGGCTTTTGTCCGCACACCTGCGCCAGCTGACGACGGTGTGACTTCAGCTGTCCCAAAATCAAACGGCCCCGTAGGCCAGCATGGCGTCGGCCACTTTGACAAAGCCGGCCAGGTTAGCGCCTTGCACGTAATTGGTAAATCCATTGCCCTTGTCGCCGTACTGCACGCATTGGTCGTGAATCTTCTTCATGATTTTTTGCAATTCATCGTCGACTTGTTCCCGCGACCAGGAAATGCGTAAGGCGTTTTGACTCTGTTCGAGTCCCGACACCGCTACGCCACCAGCATTGGCCGCTTTGCCGGGCGCAAACAAGATTTGCGATTCCAGAAACGTGTGCACGCCATCCAGGTCGGTCGGCATATTGGCGCCCTCGGCGACGGCTTCGACTCCGTTATCGACCAGCGATCGGGCATCATCAACATTTAGTTCATTTTGCGTCGCGCAGGGGAACGCCAGTTGGCAGTGTACTCCCCACGGTCGCTGGTCCGCGTGAAATGTTGCCGAAGAAAACTGATCGGCGTATTCACTGATGCGGCCGCGACGCACTTCTTTGAGGTCCTTGATCCAGGCAAGTTTTTCTTCGTTGATGCCGTCCGGATCGTGGATGAAGCCGTCCGAGTCGGATGCCGTGAGCACTTTGCCGCCCAGTTGTAGTAACTTTTCGATGCAATAGATTGCCACGTTGCCGGATCCGGAAACGACAGCTGTTTTGCCTTTCACGCTGTCGCCGCGCTGGGCCAGCATGTTTTGCATCATGTACACCGCGCCATAACCAGTGGCTTCGGTCCGCACAAGGCTGCCGCCAAACGAAAGGCCTTTACCGGTAAGGATGCCCGTGAAGCGGTTGCACAGCCGCTTGTACTGACCGAACAAGTAGCTGATTTCGCGACTCCCCACACCGATATCACCAGCAGGAATGTCAGTGTCTTCGCCAATGTGCCGATGCAGTTCGATCATCATTGACTGGCAGAAATTCATCACTTCGTTATCGGATTTGCCTTTTGGATTAAAATTCGAACCGCCTTTGGCTCCACCCATGGGTAGACCGGTCAGCGCGTTTTTGAACGTCTGCTCGAAACCCAGAAACTTCAACACGCTGAGCGTCACCGTCGGATGAAACCTCAATCCACCTTTGTATGGTCCGATCGAATTGTTGAACTGCACGCGCCAAGCCCGGTTTGCGCGAATATTGCCGTCATCATCTTTCCAGGTGACGCGGAAGATCACGATCCGGTCGGGC
>JBFILF010000532.1:0-3390 GCA_041599835.1 Pirellulaceae bacterium | reverse complement strand
GCGCGAGCCGCCGGATACGTTCAGTCCCAATCAGCAAGCCCCAGCGGGGCGACAGAAGAAAATCCATAACGGTTATGTGCCGCCCCTTCAGGGCTACCACGATTTTCTAAACTAGCTAACCGTGGGCTGGCGCCGCACGGCTGCAATCCGTCGCCGCTTCGCGGCTTGTGTCCATTATCCGCCGATAAAACATTCCAGGAACCGTTGACTGGCCATCGGGTTAATTCAAGTCTGGTTACCCATGGCTTACAATAAATTCTATCGCCGAAGGTTCGTTGTCATTCCGGTTCTTATTCCATTTTTGAAAGCAAAAATTGAAACGCTCATCTACCTTGCTTTTGTTCGCAGCCATCTTCGCGGCTGTACTCTTCGTGGGGTTGCCTGGCAACAACAAGCGCAACCAGCAAGATACTTTTTTTGTCGATGAGCTACTCGACAATGCTGTCGAAGGCCCCAATTCTATAGAAGGTCCAAGTGAAGAACTTGCCAAGCAACCAAGTTCATATTTTTTTGACCAACGTGCTTATCCCAAAGGGCGAATTGACATTCGCGCGGTCAATCGCGCGAGAGCTGGAATCGCTGTTGGCGTGGCATTTGCCAATGCGACATCCTCAGCATCGTGGATTCAGCGCGGACCAAATAACGTCCAGGGACGCGTGACCGATATCGCCGTCGATCCGCTGGATAACTCCATTGCCTACGTTGCTGCAGCAGAAGGAGGCGTTTTTCGCACGATGGACTCCGGGCAAAGCTGGGACGCCCTGTTTGACTTCGAGTCTTCACTCTCCATGGGTGCGGTGGCCATCGACCCAATCAACCGTAACGTGATTTATGCGGGCACGGGGGAGGTGAATCCCGGCGGTGGAAGTTTGGCTTATGGAGGTGCCGGGCTCTACCGGTCGACCGATCAGGGCAACACCTGGACAAATATCGGCCTGCAGAATTCTGGTGCAATCGGCCGTATCATCATTCACCCGACTAACCCCGACATCATCCACGTTGCGGTCATGGGTCATCTGTGGACCGCCGGGCCCGACAGGGGTATCTACCGAACGACCGATGGGGGGGGCGACTTGGACGAACGTTCTCTTCGTCAACTCGACCACGGGTTGCGTTGATCTCATCCAACGAGATGACAATCCTGACGTTCTGTATGCCGCCATGTGGCAGCGCATTCGCCAGCCCGAGTTTTACGATTATGGCGGCATCGGTTGCGGTGTTTACCGGTCGGATGATGGCGGCGTTACCTGGTCGCTGGTCGGAAATGGATTACCGGCTCCCTCAGCAGATACGGGGCGAATTGGTTTGGCAATTGGCCGATCCGATCCAGATGTCATGTGCGCAGTTTACGCTGATCGAACGGGCTTTTTCGACGGCTTGTATCGAACAGAGGATGGAGGAGCAAGCTGGTTCAGAACCAACGACTCCAGTCTGTCGAATGTTTTTTCCTCGTTCGGCTGGTGGTTCGGAAACGTCCGAATCGATGCATTTGATGCCGATGTGATTTACGTGCTTGGCTTGAGAATGTATCGCAGCGGCGATGCAGGTTTGTCTTACTCGCAAATCGGAAACAACATGCACGTTGATCATCATGCGATGGATTTTGGTTCCAACATCGGCGACAACCTGTACGCGGGCAACGACGGAGGCGTTTACCTTTCGAGCGATGGAATCAACTACGTCAAGACAACCGGTGATTTGCCAATCACGCAAGCGTATCGTATCGCCACGCGATCATGGAACACTAGCGCGCTGTGGATTGGAACTCAGGACAACGGGACGTCGCAGGATTTGGACGGCGACGGGGACTTCGATTTCATTTACGGTGGTGATGGTTTTGAACCGCTTCCTCACCCCACCGATCCAAATCGAATCTGGGCGCAGTATCAATACGGAAATGTGGCTTATTCGGATAACCAGGGAGCCAGTTTTTCGTCGGCAACCGGAGGATTGAGCGGACGTTTCAATTGGAACGCCCCGCATGCGGTCGATCCATCAGATCCAGAGACCCGTTATTTTGGTTCCAACATGGTCTTTCGAAATGTTGGAAACCTGAATTGGGTTTCGATCTCGGGCGATCTGACGGGCGGGCCGCATCTCGGAAACAATGGTCAGGTCAATGGCACTCTCACTGCGATATCGGTATCTCCCGTCGACAGTGACGTGATCTGGACTGGCAGCGATGATGGCTACGTTCATGTAACAGCAGATGGTGGAAACACGTGGACCGATGTCTCCAGTGGCCTGCCGCTGCGTTGGGTCACATCGATTCGCCCGGACCAGAACTCTTCGGGCAAGGCGTTCGTAACGCTTTCCGGATTTCGCTGGGGCGAGTCCTCGTCGCAAGTTTTCAGAACCGAAGATTTTGGGCAAAGTTGGACTTCGATTGGCGATGATATTCCGGATGGACCTGCCAATGATATCCTGATTGATCCGGCGGACGACGGGCGGCATTTCGTAGCTACGGACTTTGGCGTTTACCAAACGAACGACGCGGGCAACAGTTGGGCCCGACTGGGTAGCGGGCTCCCCAATGTGGTCGTTAATGACCTCTCGTTTCTTGCGGATACGAGAGAGTTGTTTGCCGGTACATATGGTCGCAGCATCTTTTCGGTCACGGTTCCTGCACCGACTGAAGTATTACCGTTGGATTTTGAAATCGTCATTGGACAGCTGCAGTCGGGCGGCGTACCGGAGTTGACCTCGAGTGACGACCAGTACCTGGTGTCGGACCCTCAGTTCCTTAATAGCCGCTATCAGTTGCTTTTCACGGTGGACGCCACCTTACCGGTCGCAACGCCCAATGCACTTAAGTTCACGTTGGAATCCAAGGTTATGAACTTTGTCGGAACGGTCGATCAGCGAATCGAGTTGTTTAACTACAATACCGGTTCCTTTGAGCAGGTCGACAGTCGACAGGCAACGGCCGCGGATTCCGTGGTGACGGTGACGCCCGGCGGCGACCCGACACGTTTCGTTGAGTCCGTTACCGGTGCAATGAGGGCGCAAATCCGTTACCAGAACAGCCTTCCGTTCTGGGTCACTAGAACGGCTAACTTGTATTTGCCGTTTCGCGCGCGGGTCGATCAGACGGTCTGGACCATTACGCCCTGATGATCCAATAAGACTGAATTTGAAATCGGGGACGACCGCCATTTTTTCAAGTTAAGGATTGCGGTATTTGTACACCATTCCTGACGATCAGCGGCGTTTTGGATGGGAGCCACCAGTAGCCGAGGCGGGATGCCAAACCCCAGATGAATCGCTGGAAAACGCGGCGATTTCCGTTGACAACGAAGTGTACAACGTCGACCCGGAGTTGGCCGAATTGATCGACGCCTGGCCCAAGTTACCTGAGTCAGTATGGATCGAGTTGCTGCAATTCGTGCG
>JBFILF010000531.1:0-3393 GCA_041599835.1 Pirellulaceae bacterium | reverse complement strand
TCCAAACGCACATTAAACTGGGACGTGGCAGCACTGGGCCTCGGGGGACGATGGTCCTCGGGGAAAGATGGCCTTTGGGGGAAGATGGCCTTTGGGGGAAGATGGCCCTTTAGGGAAAAATGGCCAGGTCAATTCCCGGGTCGACGCTGATTGCGAATGTTCTGTTTCAACGCGGTGGTTTATGCGCATCCGCAGTCGGGGAAGCCGACACCAATTTCGAATCAACTCGGTCAACATGAACGAGTTGTTGCACATCATCTTGAGCCTGCAAATCATGTTTGGCACTCGCCGCGGCTTGATGGCGGTGGTGTTGGTGGTGGTGTTGTGCGGCGCGGGTTATTTTGCCTTTCAGTATTTTGGCAATCCGGTGCACGCGCTGGAACGAGCCGACCGAATGTGGGACCGCGATCAGCACGTGGAGGCGATTCGCGAGTACAAAGCGCTGCTCCGCAAGCGAGATCCCTTGGATCCGGATTATGCCGCGCTGCCCCGCGAAGATCGCCCGCGGTTGTTCCGGCGGGTGATTTCGCATGAGGTGCGTTACGGCGAACCGGCCGAGGCGCGAGATTGGATTCGCATTGCTTGGAACGAAGGGATTCGGCACCTCGACTTCCAGTACGACGAAGTGCGGCAAATGTGGGACGAGGTAACGGGTGAGAATCCGGACCAGCAGCGCAATTTACTGGATGAATTCCTGGAGCGCGAAAAACGATAGGCCTTGGCAGCCGGCCGCCTTGTTGCTGCCGTTACGGGTCGTCCTGCTTTTGAGTATCAGTCGATTTGCCCAACACGTCGTCCAAAATGGATTGGACTTCCAGAGAATCGATGGAACTGGATTGGCTGGTCAGCCGGTCATCGACGTCATTGACGATGGTCCGCAACTGCCGGAATTGATCCTCGCTGATCCCGGCATTTTCCATTAACCGTTTTCGGTCCAGTTCACGGAGAGCCGCTTCGATACGAATGATCGCGTCGTCGTAAACTTCGATGTCGGCAGCCAGCTTGTCGTTGCTTTGAATGATGTCCTTGATTTCGTGGTATGCCAGTTTGGCTTCTGCGTTGGCCTCGATATCCGCGGGGGTTTTCACGCCCAGGTTCCGCAGCCGCTGGGCCGCATCCTGTTTCCGTTGATCCAGCCGCGACCTTTGCAGTTTTGCCCGGTCGCGTTGGCGTTTCAGTTCTTCCAGCTTGTCCTGGAAATCCTGTTGCGTGGTCAAAAATCCCTGAGCTTTGGCCTGTTGTTTCGCCTTACCCGCCGAATCCTGACTGACCGTCAGAAATAGAACCGCGGCGATGCAAAGTCCGGCCACGAAACACAAACCGAGGATTAATTTAGCGGCGTTCATCAGGCATTGCGGCTTGCTGTTTTCGTCGGCCGCGCCCGGACACGCGCCACGGGCGTACGGCCGATTTGATTGACTGCATTAGTTGTTTGAACTGTCGTCGCTTCCACCGCTGCCGCCGAGGATCGCGTCAATTCGCGAGGCCGTGGTATCGACGGTTTCGATCTCTTTGAGTATCGAATCGACGTCGGCCGATCGCGAATTCAGATCGCGTTCGCGCTCGGCAATTTTCTCGTTTTCCACCCGCATCTCGGCTTCCACATCAATGAACAAATCGTTGATTTCGTTTTCCAATTCAGTAAAGCGATCGGAAATGGAACCGCCTTCGCCGAGAATGGTTTGGGCGGTCTTCATGCCTTCGATCGCTTCCTTTTTGGCATCGATTTGCGACAGCTGCTGGTCCATCCGCTTCATCGATTCCGAGAAATTGGATTGCTGGGCACTGAGCAAATCATAGGACTGCTGAAACGCCTTCATCGTCGCTTTGTAAGCCCCCAATTTTTCATTTAGCGCTTCGTAGTCGTCGGCAATCTTGTTGGCCATGTCGTTGATCTCGGCCGGTTCGTAGCTTTTGTTGTTGATCTCGACTGCTTCGGTAGCCGACAAGTGTGGGCGAAGCACCTCCAATCCCGATTTGATTTTTTGAATGTCCTTTTCAATTTGGCCCGTTTTGTTTTCGTACTCTTCCAACCGCACCTGGGCCTGAATTTTCTTTTTTCGAACTTCTTCTACGGCACCAACCAGTTCTTTCCGCTGGTTTTCAATCTTTTGCCGTTTGACATCTAGCTCACCCAACCATTTGTCGATTTTGGCCAGGATCTTGTCCCGCGCGACTTGCGTTCGGGCTTCACAGCCGACCAAAGCCAGCAACATCACACAACAGATAACATAGCGATACATGCTTGAGCTCCCCCCAACGGATGAATGCGATTTAGGTTTGATTTCACTGGCGCTTGAACGGGCGCCGCGGTCAATGGTTCAATCCTCTGGCGATTACAGCCTGTTGATGAACCCGCTCCAGCCGGGAGACCGGTCGTTTCGTGAAAAAGGCTGTCAGATAAATCGAGAACGGTTCGTCCGTATCGAAAGCAATATGTGCCGCGCCAGTTCGTCCGACACATAACAGAACTGATTATTGGAATCCGTCAGTTGTCTGGCAAGGGTCACCACAAGAATTGCCGGCGATACCGGGAAATTCCTGATGTGTCAAAAAATCCCCAATTGATCCCGCGCGTCGTCGGTCATCCGGTCGGGTGACCAGGGCGGATCCATTACCACTTTGACTTCCACATGGTTCACCTGCTCCAACTCACCGACAAACTGTTTGCTTTCCGCCACCAGTTGCGGTCCGGCGGGACACATCGGACTGGTCATCGTCATCTCAATGTTGACATCGAACGTTTGCCCGCTGCCAGGTTCGCTGCCACTCGGTGGATGATCGGAGTCGCTGCCAGCCGACACGTTTGTGGTCGTATCACAGGGAACAATGTCCACCACGTAAATGAGCCCCAAGTCGACGATGTTGACGAATAATTCCGGATCGATGACTTTCTTCAGCTGCTCGCGAACGGTGTCTTCGGTGAGTGGCATGTGTCTAACTCGATCAAAACGTCGGCGATTTATTCAGTAATCTTAACGTAAACCTGGCCCGAGTCGACCTTGACTTCGTGACACCCCGTCGGTTCGGTGGCGGGCATGCTCAGCGCTTCCCCGGTGCGGATGTCAAATCTGGCACCGTGTCGCGGGCAGGCAATCTGGCAACCATCCAGCTGGCCGTCACTTAGTGATCCGCCGTCGTGCGTGCACACATCGTCGATGCACGACAATTGTCCACCGTCATTGAACACGATCGCCAGCCGATCACTGAGTTCCACCAGTAACATCGATCCCGGCGGGACGTCATCGACGCGGCAGGCAAACTCAAATTCAGCTAGACGCTCTTCCATCGGGGTCCAAACGGCCTTAAGCCCGTTCGTAGTTGATTTCCATCGTCTTCATTTCCTGGCCATCGGGCCCGGTAAAGTACATTTCGGCGCGATGGTGGTCGTGA
>JBFILF010000530.1:0-3401 GCA_041599835.1 Pirellulaceae bacterium | reverse complement strand
GGTAAGGGTCAAGGTGGCGCCGCACCCGGTCTTTCGCCGCTCCGGCAATGATCTGCTCATCACCGTGCCGGTAACGATTGCCGAAGCAGCGTTGGGAGCCAAAGTTGATTTGCCCACGCCCAAAGGGAAAGTCACGTTGACGGTTCCAGCCGGCAGCTCCAGCGGCAAACGGCTGCGACTCAAAGGCCTGGGGGTGCCAAAGCCGGGCGGGACTTCCGGCGATTTGCTGGCTGAATTAAAAATCGTCATGCCGCCGGTACTAAGTGACCAGCAGCGCGAGCTGATCAAACAACTGGGCGAGTCGGCCCAGCATGATCCGCGCGTCGACCTGAAATGGTAAACCGATTTTTTTGCGGGCTCTGATGCACAGCGAAAATCCGGACCAACGATTTCGGAAACAGGACCGTATGGTTCACCAATCCGAATTCGATCAGGTTCGTCGCTCCGATCAATTTGCCGCCGATCAAGTATTGGTCGTCAAGGCAGCGCTAAACAGACGGGACCGCACGCGGTTGGGCCTGGCGGTGTCGCGACGCGTGGGCAATGCAGTGTTCCGCAACCGCTGGAAGCGGGTGATTCGGGAAGCGTTTCGCATCAACCGCAACGCGATCCCGCGTGGCCTGGATCTGGTGGTGCGGCCGCGCAAAGGGGCCGAACTGGAATTTCACCGCGTGGCTCGTTCGCTGGTAAAATTGTCTCGACAGTTGTATCGCCGATTGTCCCCGGGACAAGACAACAAGACCCCCGATTAAGCGTCCATGAATGTATGGCTAATTCGCCTGTGGCGATTGCCGGGCCAGTGCGTGATCGTGCTGGTGCGGGTTTATCAAGTTCTGCTGAGTCCGATCGTCGGCCGCCAATGCCGGTTTACACCGACGTGCAGCCATTACATGATTGAAGCGATCGAAAAATACGGGGCGATTCGCGGCGTGTGCAAAGGCATCTGGCGAATCTGCCGCTGCCATCCGTGGCATCCCGGCGGACACGATCCACCCTGAATGCATCGCGTTAACTGGTGCGATGAAGTTTGACTCCCGAAAGCGCAAACGAGTAAACCCGTGATTGTGATCAAAGTTGGCGGAGGTAAGGGGATTCATTATGAGTCGGTTTGTGATGAGGTCGCCGCTCTGCACCGCGCCGGCCGCCAACCGATCCTCGTGCACGGAGGGTCACACCTGACGAACGAGTTGGCTACCGCGCTGGGACATCCGCCAAAATTTGTTACTTCGCCCTCCGGCTTTACGTCGCGACTTACGGATCAACGGACGCTGGAAATCTTTTTGATGGCCTATTGCGGCCACAGCAACAAAACGATCGTTCAGGAATTGCTGAAACGAGGCGTCAACGCGGTTGGGTTGTCGGGCATCGATGCGCGGATTTGGGAAGGCAGGCAAAAGTCGGCGATTCAAATAGTCGAAAATGGCCGAAAACGAATGCTACGCGGTAACTTAACTGGCAAAGTCGAGCGGGTGAACACCGAGTTCTTGAAACTGCTGCTCGACCACCAACTGTTGCCCGTGCTTTGCCCTCCTGCCGTCACGCGCGAAGGTCAAGCCATCAATGTGGACGGTGATCGCGCTGCTGTGATGACAGCGATCGCCATGCAGGCGGACGAACTGATCATCCTCTCCAACGTGCCGGGCGTGATGAAAGACGTTCAAGACGAATCGTCGCGGATCAATGTCATTCGCCGCGATCAGCTGGACGAAGTCGCCTCAACCTGGGCCACCGGACGGATGAAGATCAAATTGCTGGCCGCCGCCGACGCTATCGATAGCGGCATGGGCCGGGTGATCATCAGTGACGCGCGGCCACAACAGTGCATTGCCCGGGCGCTGTCCGGCGAGGGCACCACAATCACCGCGTCAACGGTTTAACGCATTACTTAACCTGTGCGAATTTCGCGGATGATTGACCACGAATCCTGCTGCCGGCTGATCCAACAATTGGTCGAGATCGAAAGTTACTCCGGCCAGGAGGCGGCGGCCGTCAAGTTCCTCGTCGGTGAAATGACGCGGCTCGAGTACTCCCGTGCGGCCATCGACCAGGCCGGTAACGCCATTGGTATCCGCAATGAAAATGGCGAACGCACTATCGTATTGCTGGGTCACATTGACACCGTACCGGGCCAGATTCCCGTCCGCATTGAGCAAGCAGTTTTGTACGGACGCGGCAGCGTCGATGCCAAGGGCCCATTGGCCGCATTTGCACTGGCCGGCGCACAGGCATTGTTGCCGCCGACGATTCGACTCGTCGTCTGCGGCGCGGTCGAAGAGGAATCGGCAACCTCCATTGGCGCTCGGCAGATTGCCCGCGACTACCGCGCCGATTGCTGTTTGATCGGCGAACCGAGTGGGGTTAGCGGTATCACGCTGGGTTACAAGGGCCGGCTGTTGCTGGATTATGAAATCTCCGTTAACGAATCACATACCGCCGGTCCGGAGTCGACGGCGGCCGAAAAGGCTGTTGAATTCTGGAACTGGTTGCAGATTTATGCCGGCGAGTTTAACCAGGATAAATCGCGTTTGTTTGATCAATTGCTGTTGTCGTTGCGACAAATTCGTTCCAGCAATGATGGACTGGTCGATCGGGCCGCAGCGCATATCGGTTGCCGGTTGCCGCCCGATTTTGAAGTCAACGCCTTCTTAGATCATGCGCGAAACAACGCTGGTTTGGCCCAAATCGAGGCCCACGGCCACGAAGTCGCCATTGCATCGGATCGCAGCAACACGGTAGTCCGTGCGCTGGCCCGGTCGATTCGTGAACACGATCTGACGCCGACCTACAAACTGAAGACAGGCACATCGGACATGAACGTGGTCGGCCCCATCTGGAAATGTCCCATCGCCGCCTACGGGCCCGGCGACAGCTTACTGGATCACACACCCAACGAGCATTTGCGGCTGGACGAGTTCTTGATGAGCATCAACGTATTAAAAACCGCGATCGAACACTTGGCGGTATCACTTGACAACGAAAAAAAACTAAAGCGGGAATAAACGCATCGGCAAGCGCCCCGGTTGCGATTCATGGCTGTGCCAACTGGTCGCCATGCTGGCGTTTAGCCGATCGAGTCCCGTCCAAAGATGGGGCGCAGCGCCTGAGGAATCGTCACCGACCGGTCGGCTTGCTGATGGTTTTCCAAAATGGCAATCAAACTGCGCGACAGGGCCAGCGCGGTGCCGTTGAGTGTGTGCACGAAGTGCGTGCCTTTCTGATCTTTAATTTTGTAACGCACATTCAAGCGGCGGGCCTGGTAGTCGGTACAGTTCGAAGTGCTGGTAACCTCGCCCCACTCGCCGCCCTCACCGCGCCCGGGCATCCAGGCTTCCAAGTCAAACTTGCGAAAAGCCGGACCGCCAAGATCACCCGTCGCCGTATCCACCACCCGGTAGGGGATC
>JBFILF010000529.1:0-3418 GCA_041599835.1 Pirellulaceae bacterium | reverse complement strand
TTTCGTCTTGCAATGCATCCGTTTGACCTCCCGTCGAGTTTTGGAATCCGTCGTTCAGCGCCGCCACCATCTTGGATTGACTGACAAATCCCGAAACGATGCGAATGCGAATCGCCATCGGCTGGTCGGCCGCGATAATCGCGGCGGCATCACGAGACCGTTGCGACAGGTAGAGCGCGCCTTCGTACATATTCATCAATGTCTTTTTGCGAAAACCCGTGCCGTTGAGCTGCAATCGCGTTTCACCTAGCTTGAGCGTTCTGGGGCTGTCGGCGGTTAAATTTCCTGCGGGCGAAATCAACAGCATCGCCACCGCTATCGCCCCAGGCGCGAGAAGACTATTAAGGGCTAGAAGAGTTTTTTGCGTCATCGAATCGCCTCCATAAACTTGATTGCGCTGGATTGTGCACAATTACAGGCGGATGCCAACGTCGAAAACGCTTGCATTGGGATGTGGCCAAAAGACGGCTGCGATTGTCATCCCATTGTGCAGGCACAGTCTATAACTGCGGTTTCAATTACTCACGCAGGGCTGTCACAGCCACCAATTCGGTGCCAAGTGTGCTACTGCCGGCTTATTCGAGGTAGTCGGGGTTTTTATTTAAGCTCTGCCAGCGGCGCCACCACGGGCACCCCGAGCATCAACTGGTTTGCAGGCCGCGGAGCACTTTGGGCAATGGGAATTTGACGTTTTCGTCACGAATCATGCGCACTTCGACAGTAGCGTCAAATCGTTGTTTCAGCCAATTGATACATTGTTCGACCACGGTTTCCGGTGCGCTGGCACCGGCCGTGATCAGCACGGTTTCATTGCCCTTGAACCATTGCGAGTCAATATCGTCGGGTCCATCGATCAGGTGTGCGTCCACGTCCGCTTCGGCGGCTAGTTCGCGGAGTCGCTGGCTGTTGGAACTGTTTTGACTACCGAGCACGAGGCAGACATCAGCTTCCGCAGCCAATTTGCGCACGGCATCCTGGCGATTTTGCGTCGCGTAACAAATGTCGTCCTTGGGCGGATTGACTAGTTGCGGGAATCGGGCCCTGAGCCGGTCAATGATCCGGTTGGCATCGTCGACCGACAACGTGGTCTGGGTCAGGTAAGCGACTTTGGCATCGGCTGGCAGGTCCAAACGGTCGACGTCGTTGGTGTCTTCGACCAGGATCATGGAGCTTGGGGCCTCTCCCATGGTGCCGATCACCTCATCATGCCCTTCGTGACCGATCAGCAGAATGGTGTAGCCTTCGCGGGCGTATTTGATCGCTTCGAGATGCACTTTGGTAACCAGCGGGCACGTCGCATCGATGGCATTTAGCTGGCGCTTGGCGGCTAATTGGCGGATTTGCGGCGAAACGCCGTGCGCGGAAAATAGCAAATTGGCGCCGCAGGGAACGTCATGCAGATCGTCCACAAACACGACACCCCGGTCACGGAACGAATTGACCACATACTGGTTGTGCACGATTTCGTGATACACGTAAATCGGGCAACCGAACGCTTCGATCGCTAATTCGAGGCTTTCGATGGCCATATTGACGCCCGCGCAAAAACCGCGGGGGCTGGCCAACATGATTCTCATTTGCGGCTCCTTGAATCATCCTATTCTAGCTGACCGCACTTGCGACGACGAGGCAACTTGCCGAGCACGGTGATGTTGGTTTACCGTGGTTAACGACGAATTCGGATGGTTGGGGACGGTGAACGATGGCGACGGTCGACGAAAAGAAACGGCAACTTCCTCCCGTGACTCTGGAGGAGAGTTATCGCATGTGCACCCGCCTGGTCCGCCAGTCCCTGCATGGATGGCTGTGGGCGGCCGGCAATTTGCCCCGTGAAACCAAAAATCACCTTGCCGCCATTCTGGCACTGTCCGTGCGTTCGTTTTCGCTCTGCGACATTCACATTGGTCGCGCTGCCCGGGACGAGATGCTGGAAGAAGTTCGCGAGGATTTGCGCAACAACTTGATGGACGAAGAGATCACGGATCAGTACGCCGCGGTGGTGGACACCATGCGACGATTTGAAATTCCGCAACAATACATCCATGACATCGTGTCTGCGGCAGATTATTGCTTGCGATTGGACCGGTTTGAAACGTTTGACGACTGGCTGGTTTTTGGATACCGATTGGGCGGGTCGACGTTGGTGGCGTGCGGGCACGTGGTGCAGGCCGAGCGGGAAGGATTCGAATCCGCTGCGACTTGCTGCGGCCAGGCGATTCAGCTAACGCATCTGCTGGGGTGCGTTTGTTCGGAAGTGCAGCAACTGGAATTCTTTATGCCGAGACAGGATATCGAGGCATTCGCCGTCGATTTGGATAAGCTGAATCCGCAGAAGCCGCAGCAACCGATGCTTGAGTTGATACGACATCAGGTTTCGCGCATCGAAAAACTGTTTCAGGAGGGCGGTCAGATTGTCAATTACTTGTCGCTGGACGGGCGGCGGGTCGTTACGACGTTGATTTCAGTGTTCTGGCACCAATTGATGAAAATAAAAACCAATCCTCAAATGATTCTGGCCGAGCCGTTGCGATTGACCAGCCGCGACCGATTTCATTTTCACCTCAAACACGTTTTGGGAATCGAAGGCGGTGTGTCCGTGTTGCGCGATGAGCACGGTGCGCACCACCATTAGCCCAACCGGCCCTCGGACACTCTCGCCGGGGCGTCGCGAGCGTATAAGGGATTTCATTGGCCAGAGTCGGGTTCATCCAACCCGACCATTTTTAGCAGCTCCAGCGCATTGGTGGTGGTGGCCAGCCCCTGGTGTAAACGGTAATCGAACGTCATCTCTTTACGGCCGTTGCGGTGGGCAAACGACTCGCGGAAATGCACGGGCCGGCAGGCGTCGGCCAACTCGGCGGTGTGGCCAAGTTCCAAATCATGCGTGGAGACAGCACCGATGGCCCGATGGTCGATCAGATGTTTAATGACCCGTGTCACGGCGATATGACGTTCGCGGGAATTGGTCCCTTGCAGGATTTCATCCAGCAGAAACAACACCGTCACGCGCGGGTCCCGCTCGACATGGGCGGCGACATCCACGATTTGTTTCAATCGTTTCAATTCGGCCATAAAAAATGAAACGCCCTCGGCCAGCGAATCAACTATTCGCATGCTGGTTTCAATGCGCACGGGCGACATGGCCATGGCCGCAGCGCACACCGGCGCGCCCATTTGAGCTAACACCGCGTTAACCCCGATGGCTCTTAGCAGCGTGCTCTTGCCCGACATGTTGGAACCGGTCACCAGCAGCACGCTGCCGGGCGGCCCGACAGTAACGTCGTTGTAAACGCGCGTGGAGTTTGGCAACAGCGGATGACCGATTGCCTTGGCAACGAGTTGGGCATCGCGGCGGTCCGCCGCCTGAACCGCGGGGAACGCCCAATCGGGATGATCGACGGACAGCTGCGCCATGACG
>JBFILF010000528.1:0-3438 GCA_041599835.1 Pirellulaceae bacterium | reverse complement strand
GTAACGAGAACCGACACAGTGTTGATCCGCCCGGTCCGCCATTTATTCCAGAGAGGAGAAAAGTTTAGCTTCCCCGCCTCAGGACAGGGCCAAATCCATGGCAACAAAAACCTGCAGATTCGTTGCCGGCCCGCTGGCGTTTTTCGTTTGTGCGCCGGCAATGTGCCGCCACGAGACCGTCGGCAGTTCCGGGACCGCCTCAGCTGACCTGTTGCAACAGCGAAGAAGCCGCCAGCAACTGCTTTAGTTCGGGGGCGGTTTCAAATACGCCGAAGCTGCCCGGCGGGAGATTAATCTTGGCCTCGATCACTGCTTCGTTGTAACGGTGCTCGGGCCGCAGCAATCGGATGAAAATGTGGCGGACTTGGTGCGGACGCTCTTGGTAACAACGGGAATAGATTGCGATGTCCTTTTCACCGGAGTCGCCGATCAAGATGAATTGGCGTTGGGGAAAGCGTGCCAGGATTCGCCGCACCGCCGATGCTTTACCACCTCGGTGGATCACCCCCAACCGTTTGAGCATGTGGTCGGTCAATTTATAGTTGCGCAAATGCATTGACGAATGGGGAAACCCAAAATCGAGCAGCATTTGATTGAGTGGCTCGTATAACTGCCAGGGACTGGCGCTAACGTAGTGAAACTCGACGCCAAAATGATCCAACCAGCGGTACACGTCGCCGATTTCCGGCACTTCGCGAAATTCTCGAAAGAAAGTATTGATCAACAATTCAGAACGGTTTTCAACGTTGGATACCTTTATCGTGTCGTCGACGTCGGAAATCACCGAGATCCCTTTGGGCTGAATGACCCGCACGCGCGAGCGCCCGACTTGAGATTTCCCGTTAACGGTCGCCGCGGAAACGGCGAACTCAGCGCGATCGGCTGCTTCGATCAGTTGTTGCAGATCTGGTTCGCTGAGGCTGACGCGGCCGCGAAACTGGCCATCCCGTCGCGTCCGCCGCCGCAAGCGATACGTTCGCGGACCGATATGAACCTGTACCCGTTTGCCCTTGTAAGGTTTGTAAAAAAACGGTGACACGCGCGATTGAAACAGCGGTCCATCAAATCCCTCCGGCGGGACGTCGATAAAATGCAACAACAATTTCAGCAGCAGTTTGCGTTTCAGATGTTTCTGTTGGGCCAGAAAACTGACCCCTTGAACATCGATCCGCCACGGCCGGTCGGCGTCAACCCGATAGGCAAAACTGGGGAACAACAAAAGATGAGCTGGCGACAACGAGTCGATAGCCGCGTGTTCGGCTTGGCCGCCTAGTTCGTTCATCAGAGGCCGACTGAAAAACTAGCAAACTTCGGTTGGATGCGCCGTGAAGCAGGCATAAAAAAAGCCGGGGCGCTCCGGAGAACACCCCAGCCTTGTCATTCGGTAATAAATACCATTGGGTTAGTCGACTTGTACGGCGCCGTCGTGGTCGGAGAGTTTCTTATCTCCGCCAAGCTTTTTGTCTTTCAAGCTTTTGTCGACAACGACTTCGCTTGGACCCTGGCTACAGCCAGTGGTTCCGACAGTAAAGCCCACGCAGCACACGCAAAGCAGACAAACTAACGTTAACTTTCTTAACATCTCTCAACCTTTAGTAGTTGATTGGAGTTCCACCGTCTTGAGCACCACCCAACTGGTAAGCCGTTTCCCAGTTGATTGAGCGGTTGATCAGGTGAATCGAACCGTCGGCAAAGCCCATGTTCACGCCGGCCGGGTGAGTCGCACCAAAGCCACGTTCGCATGAGAACTTGTTGTTGCCAAACATCGGGATTACGTGAGGAATGACTTCCTCAGTGTTGCCCGGATCAAACGGCGGATCCACGATCGGCATGGTCAAGCGAGCTTCGCCGTAAGGGATGTTACCGCGAACCTGGCAAGTACCGCCCCAAGCCCAACTCCAGGCATAACCGACTTCCGTGCCTGTGGGATCGTCATCGTCAAGGTCCAAGCCACGTCGGTTGGCAAAGATCGGGCCGATGTTTTCACCCATCAAGAAAGTACGGCTGGTTCCGTCTTGGACGGTTTCCAAGGTGACACGACCACGCGTGGTCATGGCGCCTTTCCAGCGGTTACGCTCCGGATCCAACTGGTGGCCGTGAGCACCAATGCACGAAACGTAGTTGGTCTTGGCCAAGCGATCGCCATTGCTGAAGATCACGATGTAGCCAGCCCAGTCCGTGTCATTGAGCGTTACGCCGTCCCACCGCGGAACAAACGCGGTCAGGGTCCAGTCGCCACCCGCCGTCGGGTGAGGATACTGAATCGAATTGATGTTGTCCGAGGGGCATTCAAAGTCAGGAACGATCGTGCCCAACATGATGCCAACATTCTCGAAGTTACCAGGCCAAGTGTACGGAGACGGAGTTGGCCAACCCATACCACCAATCGAGATATTGAAATCTTCGATCGTCGTATACATATCGAACGCAATCGTCGGAATTTCTTCGTAGATCGTTTGCAGTTCGATGAACGGCATGGACAAAGCCAGTGCCGAGGCCCACTGCGTTTTGTCAAGGTCGGCGAAGAAACCATGCGTGGTGTTCGTCGCCATCACCAAGTCAAAGTGAATGGCAGCAGGAGGAAGACGCTTGTTGGCGTCATGGAAGTTGTGCGTGGCCAACACGGCCTGACGCAACCGGTTTGCACAGTCAGTTCGGCGGGCCGCTTCGCGAACCTGTTGAACCGCCGGCAACAAAAGGGCCATGAGAATACCAATAATGGCGATCACGACCAGGAGCTCAACAAGCGTGAACCCTTTTCGACGAGTAGACATACACAGTCCTCCAAAAAAAACAGATAAAACAAAAACAAACTAATTTCGCGCAAAGCCGCAAAAAAAAACAAATGAGCTGGCGCGAATTAATCCCTCAACGCAAGAGACTAGAAAGGTCCAGAAAAGCAGTACCATGAACTTGGGATTAAGTTTTAACCTAATCGCGACGTTTTACAAGCATCCAAGACAAATAATTCCGGCTTCCGCGACCCAAGCCCCAAGTACCGGCATTTCCTCTACCATTGTCATCCCGGGGACCTGAAAATGCAAGCAACCGCCAGTTTTTGCAACAAAAACAGCATAATTCCCTAATTGGGGGGGAAGTTTTGCGAATTCAATCTGGAGAAGATATTGAGAAATTAGACGACATTCGCCCCGTCGACGACTTCCGTGTAAATTCGCACCATTCCGGGACGCGAGCGGACAGTCGGTACACAACACGACCCTGCAAACTGATGCCGTTGTCGGCCAGATGGTTGGAAAACCCTCTCTTAGGCACGCGCTGGGCGGATTTGCCACCAGTCGTTTACGTTCGTACGCTTGAAACAGTTCGGTTCCGCCGATGGTAAACCGAACCCGGCGGCCCTAGATCGCTCGTTGTTCCTTGGCACCGGTGTTCCTTGGTACCGGTGCTCCGTGGTACCGGTGAGCAAAAGTTCTTCGT
>JBFILF010000527.1:0-3446 GCA_041599835.1 Pirellulaceae bacterium | reverse complement strand
GGTGAATATACGGCCATGGTGTTGGCCCAATCGATTTCGTTCGAAGACGGCTTGCAGCTGGTCCGCCAACGGGGTCTGGCGATGCAGGCTGCCTCGGATCAGCAACCGAGCGGGATGGTCAGCATCCTGGGGCTGGAAACGGAAGCCGTGCAGCAGCTTTGTGACGATGCGCGTCAACCGGGCGAAGTGCTGCAGATAGCCAATTTGCTGTGCCCGGGAAACATCGCCATTTCCGGTCACCAGGCGTCGTGCCAACGCGCGATAGCGATGGCTCCGCAACGAGGTGCTCTTCGCGCGGTGCCGCTGGCCGTGGCCGGCGCCTTTCACACGCCGTTGATGGAACCGGCCAAAGACCAATTGCGCCAAGCGCTGGCCGAAACCCAGATTCGCCCACCAGCATTGTCGGTCATCTCAAACGTGGACGCCAAGTCGCACGACGATCCGGCAGACATTCGCCAAGTGCTGGTGCAGCAAGTCAGCTCGCCGGTCCTCTGGGAACAATCCATGCGGACGTTGATCGAGGCTGGCGTTGGGGAATTTTACGAAGTGGGCACGGGTCGCGTGCTCCGCGGTTTGATGAAACGCATTGATCGCTCGATCCCCTGCCTCGGCGTGGACGAGATAACTACTGAATCGTAAGGAAAGGTGTGCATGTCCGATTATGAGAAACTTCAAGTCGATTTGAGCGGCCAGACGGCGCTGGTGACCGGCGCCTCACAGGGACTGGGGCGGGCCGTGGCCATGGCGTTGGCTGGCAGCGGCGCGCGGGTGGCGTGCGTCGCGCGGAATGCCGAGAAACTTCAGCAGTGCGTCGACGCCATTGCGGCTGCTGGTGGAAACGCCGAAGCCATGACATGTGACGTCAAAGACCGAACCTCCGTCGACCAGGTGGTGGATCACGTCGGCGACGACTGGCAGCGAATCGACATTCTCGTCAATAACGCAGGGATCACCCGAGACACGTTGTTGCCGCGCATGTCCGACGAGGAGTGGGATGACGTGATCCAAACCAATCTGCGCGGCGCGTTTTTGTTTTCACGGGCGGCCTCTCGCCACATGATGCGGGCCCGATATGGCCGGATCATCAATATGGCCAGCGTCTCCGGAATCATTGGCAACGCTGGACAGACCAATTACTCGGCATCCAAAGCCGGCCTGATTGGCATGACGCGCAGCTTGAGCAAGGAATTGGCCGGACGCAAAGTCACTGTAAACGCCGTCGCGCCAGGATTTATCGAAAGCGATATGACTCAGGCAATGGGCGACGCGATCCTGGCCGAAGTAAAGAAGCGGATTCCTGCCAAACGGCTGGGGGTGCCCGATGACGTCGCCGCCTGTGTGCTGTTTCTCGCCAGTCCAGCCGCCAGTTATATCACCGGTCAATGCCTCGTGGTGGATGGAGGAATGACCGGATAATCAACGATCGACGGCTGAATAAACTTGGTTTGGTCCAATCCTGCCTTGACCCGTTTTGTGGAAATCCTCTATCTTGTTGCGAACATTCGATGAACTTCGCACAATTAGCTAGGCAGTATTTGACGTTTTCCGTACATAATGGACGGCCAACAGCGTTGCCATCCGCCTGATTGGGTGTCGACGCCGCCGGTCGTGGCAAAGAGAATAAGTGTATCAGTTTGTCAATTCATTCATTAATGGAGGGCGATGATAGTGGCATCGGTCGAACAGCGTGTCATTGACATCGTCGCCGAGCAACTCGGTGTCGAAAAAGAAAAAATCACTCGCGATTCAAATTTTGTAAACGATCTCGGAGCGGATTCGTTGGATACCGTGGAATTGGTGATGGAACTTGAAGAAGAGTTTGAAATCAACATTCCCGATGACCAAGCGGATAAGATTCAAACGGTGGGCGAGGCGATTGACCACATCGAGCAGGCGGTGGATGGATCGGCGATGGATCGTGCCGGAGAATCGGGGTAACGGCGAGAGCATTCTGTATGAAGCGGCGCGTCGTCGTTACTGGTCTCGGGGTCGTAACACCACTGGGTTGTACCGTCGACAAATGCTGGAGCCGCGTTCTCGCTGGTGAAAGCGGCATCAGCCTGGTTTCGCTGTTCGATACCTCGGATTTGCGCGTCAAAATTGGCGGCGACATCAAGGATTGGAATCCCTCCGATTACATCGACCGTCGAGACCAAAACCGGTTGGATCGATTTACCCAGTTTGCCATCGTGGCCGCCTGCGACGCGATCCGCGAGTCCCAGCTCAAGTTTGCCAACGAGGACTCTTATCGGTGCGGCGTCATCCTCGGCTCCGGCATTGGCGGATTGAAGACGATTGAAGAACAGCTGACGCGGCTGATTCAAAAAGGACCCGACCGCGTGTCGCCGTTGACGATTCCCAAGCTGATGCTCAACGCGGCCGGCAGCAATATTTCGATTCGCTTTGGCTTGCGCGGAATCAATTACTCGGTGGCCACCGCCTGTGCCAGTGCCACCAACGCGATGGGTGACGCGTTTCGACTCATCCAGAATGGAGCCGCCGATGTGATCGTGACCGGCGGCACCGAATCGGCGATGACCCGCATGGGGCTAAGCGCGTTTCAGAATATGCGGGCGCTGTCGGTGCGCAACGAATGCCCGGCCTCAGCCAGTCGTCCCTTTGATTCACACCGCGACGGGTTTGTGTTCAGCGAAGGTGCCGGCGTGCTGGTGTTCGAGGAACTCGAGCACGCTCGTCAGCGCGGCGCGCCGATCCACGCCGAGGTCATCGGTTACGGCACAAGCGGCGACGCCGGCCATATCACCCAACCCGACGAAAAGGGGGTGGGGGCTGCCAAAGCCATGCAATTGGCCATCGACGATGCCGAATTGGCTCCGTCCGAGATTGACTACATCAACGCTCATGGGACCAGCACCCCGCTGGGAGATAAAGCCGAAACGCAAGCGGTCAAACAAGTCTTCGGGGATCATGCGTATCAAATGAGCATCAGCAGCACCAAAAGCCAATTGGGGCATTCGCTGGGCGCCAGTGGTGGCATCGAGATCATCCTTGCCATCCAGGCCATCAAGGAAGACAAAATTCCCCCCACGATCAACCTCGACACGCCCGATCCGTACTGCGATCTAGACTATACACCCAACCAGTTTCGCGAGCGGACCGTTCGGGTGGCGATGAGCAACAGTTTTGGGTTTGGCGGACACAACGCGTCGATACTGGTCAAAAAGTACCGGTCGTGACCGCTGGCCTCACGACATGCCATTGAAGTTGCCACCATTGAAAAAAATGGGCAACTGCTCGGCAAAGATACAGATCTTCTCGCCAGTTCGGCTCGGCGAATCGCCGCACTTGGCTACAGTTGCCAAAATTCAGAAGCGATTGCCAGCCATGGGCGTTATTTATCGCCGCAGGGCCCGCACGACGAAATCCCGTTGCGGTATCGTCAGCGATTCCAATTGCTGCGGCTCGAGTTTCGTGCTGTTGTCGAT
>JBFILF010000526.1:0-3450 GCA_041599835.1 Pirellulaceae bacterium | reverse complement strand
GCCGGCACATGCTGAATTTGGATATTCCTCAACAGCATCCGTTCCCCAATTCCATCCCAACTGGACCTTTCCCCACCTCCGTCCCGTCAAATCTGCAGCTTGCCGACAATTGCCGTACAATGTGGAAGCTGACAGAGAGGCTTGTCATTGACAGCTTGCTCCATCGTGCGGCACGGAATCGGCGAATCGCCAAAATCGTGGCAGGGGCATTGACTGAAACTGAAGAGAGCTTGCTGGAGATCATGCATGAAAATTGCCCTTTGTCTGTCGGGTGGTGGATTGCGGGCCACATTGTTTCATTTAGGCGCCCTGCGGCGACTCAACGAATTGGGTGTGCTGGCCCGCGTCGATTTGGTGAGTAGCGTCTCGGGTGGCAGCATCATAAACGGCATGTTGGCGCTGAAATGGCCGCAGCTGGCTAACTCAAATGAAGGCGATTTGATTTTTCGTCAGTACCAATCCGAAGTTTATGAACCGTTAACCGAATTTTGCTCCCACGACCTGCGGACCAGGGTCGTATTTGACTGGGCAAACCCCGCCAATTGGATTGGCCTGTTTTCGCAAGACCGCTCACTCACCGATCTATTGGCCGATAGCTATGGCCGGCAGCTTGGATTCGATGTGGAACTGAACTCGTTGCCGAATATGCCGTCATTTATTTTCTGCGCAACGAACCTTGAATCCGGTGTGAATTGGGAATTCCAAAGCGGCCCCACGGGAAACATGGGCGATTATATCGTGGGCTACTCCTCGAATGCCGGCGAAACGCTGGCCCGAGCCGTGGCCGCCTCATCTTCGTTTACCCCCGTATTTCCGCCGGTCATCGTGCGGCGGGATCCCGAGACATATGTTGGCGGCAAAATACAAAACGATCGGCAGCGAATTGCGCGGGTCGCGCTGACCGACGGCGGTGTCTACGACAATCTCGGTTTGGAGCCTGCCTGGAACCAGCAACATTTGGAATATAACTATGTGCTGGTTTCCGACGCCGGTCGGCCCAGCAGTTACGTCGATGAACCCAGCCAACTGCCCTTCGGCCGGCTCAAACGTTCGTTTGACATCACGATGATCCAAATCAATGCGTTGCGCAAGCGGTGGATGATCCGCGAGTTCATCAGAGGTACGATCCGTGGCGGTTATTGGGGACTCAAATCTGATCATCGCAATTACGAATTGCCCGATTCGCAAGGATTCACGGGTGACACGTTGGAATTGCTGGCGGCGATTCGCACCGACCTGGATCGATTCACACCCGGGGAACAAGGGTTTTTGATCAACCATGGTTATGCACTGGCTGATGCCACGGCGCGGAAACACGTAGCGGCGTTGATCGCGCCGCAAGCGCTGCCGTTCAACTGGCCGGAGCCCCAATACTCCGAGCCGGAGGTCGCCAAAACGGAACTGGCGCGGTCGGATCAGCGTGGCATTCTGGACGACGTCCGCGACTATTTGCTGCGGAAGGTCGGCGTGTAACAGCCCATTCGATGCGGCCAGTCAACGGCGGCCAATCCACGCGATGCGTCACTTGTCCGGCCACTGCGGCGCCCCGCCGAAATAAGGATATTCGTCGAATCGATCACCTTCGCCGACAACCCGCGGATCGGCAAACCGTGTCAGCTGGTTGTTGAGCCGCTGCCACAGTTCGTTGCGAACGGACGCATATTGCTCGTCTGCGGCCAAGTTGTTGATTTGGTCCGGGTCTTGCTCGACATCATACAACTCCTCTGCTGGCCGCTGCCCAAAACACCATTGATAAAAGCTTTTGTATCCCGCGCGGTTTCGGTTGTTCCAGATCGCCATTTTCGTGGGTCCGTTGTCGCAATCGGCCAGCCACGCGTTCTGGTACGTGGCCTGCTGGTAATCCGGTGTGCCGGCCGGCCAGCGATCCGGCCGAAAATTGCGAATATACAAATATCGCTCCGTGCGAATCGCGCGCATCGGGTATCCGCCGCGCTGCGGTTGTTCCTGGGCAATCACATGACGCTCGCGGCCGATTAACACGTGGTTGCGCATGGCTTCAACTCGACCGGATTCGCCGGAGCGCAACAAAGACAGCAAACTGCGCCCCGTCATCGACTCTGGTATTTCCACACCGGCGGCCTCAACAAAAGTCGGTGCCAAATCGGTCAGTGACACGAAATCCGTGATGACGCGATCGCCAGGGATTCCCCCGCCGGCGATCACCAGCGGCACGCGCGCGCCGGAATCGTACAGATTGGTTTTGCAGCGCGGAAACGGCATCCCATGATCACTGGTCATAACAAACAAGGTGTTGTTCCATTGACCCATCTCCCGAATGCGTTGCACCAGCTGGCCGACTTGCCGATCGAATCGCTGAACTTCCCAGTAGTAATCCGCTATGTCGCTGCGGACTTCCTGTGTATCGGGAAAAAACGAAAACAAATGAACCTGGTCCAGCGGTATGCCGGCCGCCGCGCCCGAGCCCGCCTGGTATCCGCGATGGGGATCGGAAGACCCAAACCATAAACAGAACGGTTTGCCGGGCGGCCGCGCCGCGAAAAACGCGTCCACCGATTCGTACCTCGTGCCAGCCGGCTGCCGCCTGCTGCGGCCCGGCCCCCAGGCCTTGCGAAAGTGGCCTATGTGATAGCCGGCTTGTTCGAGCAATCGAGGGAATTCGGGAAACTGTTCGTGCGGCCATTGGCTCCACAGGTTGGCGGCCGAACCAAGTCGCCAGAAATGCTGACCCGTGATGATGGCGCCTCGACTGGGCGTGCACGACGGGGACGAAACAAAGGCGCGGGGAAACAACACGCCGCCGCGCGCCAAACGATCAAACGTCGGTGTTTGGACGGCCTGATCGCCAAGTGCGCCGGCATGCGGCCAACCCCAATCGTCTGCAATCGCCAGCACGATGTTCGGTTTGGAAATGCCGTCCTGCGGCAGCGGCTGGGCGTACGCGGTCTGGACACCGCCGGAGATCATCGACGTCCAAAGCCAAATCAGCGCTAACCGCGCGATGAGTAGTTCGCTAGCAGACATATTTCCGTGCACTCCTGGACCGAATTCATAATTCGTTCGCGCAACTTGGCGATCCACCATTACATCTTCGGTCGACGATCCAACGCGATCAAGCGTTCTGGGTGTAACGTCGCTGCGCGAAATTGGCGTAGATGGAACGCGCGATCGCACGCAACAATAACTTATTTGAATTGGTTTTGCCGCATGTGCAAATCGCAACAACCGGTTATATTTGTATCGCGTCATCGATGACGGTGGTCGAGTGGCTTCAGTCGACCTGAAACCGAATTGGAGGGATCCAGCGTGAATTCTGTTCAAACTATTTGCGCATGGGCGGTGTTCGTTAGCCTGTTCGCCAGTGCCGAAGCCATTTGCCAGGATGGATGCGCCGACAATGAACTGGTTGCCCGATGGCAGTTCAAATCATTTTTCAACGACGCGTCGATCGAAGACGAAAACGTTCTTTTT
>JBFILF010000525.1:0-3451 GCA_041599835.1 Pirellulaceae bacterium | reverse complement strand
CGACATGCAGATGGTGATCGAGCGAATAACGGGTTTCCAACTCTACCTGTTGCACGGTTATTTTTATGCCTTCCTGGGGATCACGATTTGTTATGTGGTCGGTTACGTGGCCAGTTGGGTGACGGGCGGGAGTCGGAAACCGCTCGATGGCCTGACCTTATTTACCCAGCACAAGACTTGAGTGTGGCCCGCCGCCGAATGAACGTCCAATTCAGCCAATTCGATTTGAACGATCGACAAACTATTCGCCTGCTGGCGGACCGCTTTCGCGACGATTTGTTGAATGACGTCGTACCGTTTTGGACTCGTCATACTGTCGATCGCGAACATGGCGGCATATGGTCGGCGGTAGACCGTCGTGGCAATGTGATTGATACCGACAAGGCGATGTGGATTCAGGGCCGTTTTTGCTGGTTGCTGGGCGAGCTGTGTAATCAGGTGGAGCGGCGCGATGAATGGCTGGAGCTGGCAATCCAGGTGGGTCGTTTTATTGAGCACCATGGTTTTGATGCAGCCGACGGCCGCATGTGGTTCCTCGTTACCAGTGAAGGATTGCCGTTGCGCAAGCGGCGATATGCTTTTACAGAAAGCTTTGCGGCGATTGCCTTCGGCGAACTGGCTCGGGCAACCGGCAATTCGTCTTACGTCGATTTGGCCGAGCGATGCTTTCAGCGATTTGTCGATCACGACTATCGTGCCCTGCCAAAATTCACCGATACGCGTCCCACGAAAAGCATTGGTGTGCCCATGATTACAATCGGAATGGCACAGGAACTGCGAGATTCCATCGGTTTGCAGACGGCGGACGACTGGATCGACAAAAGCATTGCTGAAATACGGCGCGACTTTCTGAAACCGGATTTGAGATGTGTGATGGAGACCGTGGGGATTGGCGGGGAGATTATCGATCATTTCGACGGTCGATTGCTCAATCCCGGGCACGCCATCGAAACGGCCTGGTTTGTTTTGCGTGAAGCAAAGCATCGCGCGGATGCGGATTTGGTGCGGATGGGCTGCCAGATGTTGGACTGGTCATGGCAACGCGGTTGGGACGAAGAATTCGGAGGGTTACTATATTTCGTCGACGCCGACCAATTACCGGTACAGGAATATTGGCATGACATGAAATTCTGGTGGCCGCACAACGAAGCGATCATTGCCTTGCTGCTGGCGTTTCAGTTGAGCGGTGACGCCAAATATTCTGAATGGTTTTCGCGTGTTTACGATTGGACGCACCGGCACTTTCCCGATCGGGAGTTTGGCGAATGGTTTGGCTATCTGCATCGCGATGGCAGTCCGAGTTCCACCGCCAAAGGTACGATGTGGAAAGGACCGTTTCACATCCCACGGATGCAGCTGATCGGCTGGCAAATCTGTTGCGAATTGCTGGCCGACGCGAACGGCCACTAGCCAGGCTGGCCCCAAATCACTCGTATTCCCATTTGATGCGCCACGGATCATCCAGTTTGATTTGCATTTGCCGCAGTTTTTGTTGGTATTCCTTGAGCACATCAGCATATGCCTGGAGGCCTGCCAGGTTTCTGGATTCGTTTGGATCGGCGGCCATGTCGTACAACTCAAACCGCGGCCGCTGGATGTATTGGCCGACGGTTTTTTGTCCGTATCCCGCGTCGAGGCCCTGTTGAAATTGAAGTTGCCAGCTGGAGGCAGCCCACAGGTCCGAAGCAAACGGAAAGTCCAGCTGGTGGGCAATGTTCCAAATCAATTTATATTTTTGGTCGCGTATCACGCGCATCGGATAGTACATCTGAATTTCGTGAAACGTGTGCGAGGCAAAAATCGCTTCACGGGGTGACTGATCCGGTTGTGTCAGCAACGGCAGCCAGGAGCGACCTTGGTACTTGCGAAACCGGTTTCCCCCTGCGCGGTTCTCGCGCGGCGAGAGGCCTCGTTCGTTCCAATACGCTGTGGGGTCCAGCCGGTGCTTGGGTCCACCAGTTTCGGCATCGAGACCGCCGGCGAAATCCAACAGCGACGGGGTGATATCCACATGGCTGATCAAGGCGTCGGACTGGACACCGCGCTTTTCCACGTACGGATTACGGACGATCATCGGCACGCGCAATCCCGGTTCGTAAACAGTGGTTTTGGCACCGGCAAAGGCCATGCCGTGGTCGGAGGTAAAGACAATTAAGGTCTTGTCGTATTGACCGGTCTGTTTGAGGATGTCAATCAAACGTCCCAGTCCACGATCGACGCGGGCGCACGACTGATAGTACTGCGCCAACTCGGCTCGCGTTGGCAGTGTGTCGCTGAGGAACGCTGGCACCGGCACGTTGTTCTCATCAAAAAAAACTTCTTCGACGCCGGGATAAGATTCGCGGTTCGGTCGGTTACCAAACAGGTCTGGCGGGAATTTCAGCGGTGACGTTTTGTCCATTCCTCCGCCCCGGTGCGGATCAGCGGTGGCGAAGTATAGAAAATACGGCCGGGGATCCGTCGAGTCCCCCAAAAATTCGCGGCAGTTTTCCGCCATCTGAACTGGATTACGGGCGTTTCCACGCAGGTATTTTTCGAATCGAAAAACTTCTTCGGGGGCGACGTGATACTTGCCGATGTGGGCGGTGCGATATCCCTGTCGCGACAACACCCGAGGCAACGACAACGAAATCACGTCGTGGTAGGCAGCAAATTTGTGAAAATGATGTTGATGGCCGTATTGGCCGTTCTTGTGATTGTGCAGTCCGCTGAGGATTACGCTGCGGCTGGCACTGCAGCTGGCGGTCGTGGCAAACGCATTGTTGAATCGAACGCCGTCTCCAGCGAGCGCGTCGAGGTGGGGCGAATGGGCGATGGGATCGCCGTAACAGCCCAGCGTCAAGCTTTGATCGTCGGTGACAAATAGGACGATGTTTTTTTCCGTAGCGTCCGCCTGCCCGCCTGCCGAAGTTATTACTAGTGCGACGGAAACGGAGACAAGAATGCGCAACATCATTGTGAATCGTGCTCCTGCAGATCAATTTTTACCACAGCATGATCCGAGAAATTGACGGTTGGCCGCCGACCTGGTGGATGTTTTATTTCAGCGGCGCATTTGGCGGCTTTATTCGTCCAGAGGTTTGACGAACAAGTCTTTGTAATAGACTTTGCTGTTGGGATCGTGCGCTTGCAAGGCGAACGTGCCGTTCGACAACTGGCGGTTTGGCCGATTCAGATCATCCGGCTCCGTGTAATCAGAAATCGTATCGCCATTGATTTTGACGACAATGTGTTTGTCGCGGACGATGATTTCGTAGTCAAACCATTCATCGTCCTTGACGGGCGCTTTAAAATTATCTTGCACCGCATACAGGCCACCCGTCTTTTTCGGATCGCCTTGAGTATTGTTCACTTGGGCTTCGTAGCCTTTGTCCGGCCATCCCGATTCCAGGAATTGGGTGTGGAAGTAGATTCCCGAATTTGAGCCGGGCATCGTTTTGACTTTGGCCTT
>JBFILF010000524.1:0-3481 GCA_041599835.1 Pirellulaceae bacterium | reverse complement strand
TACGCCCAGTTGCTGGCGGACATCAGCGATGACAACCCGTTTGAGCCCCAAGAAGTCGAACGCATTCTGCGACAATACGACCGCGACGCCAAGATGTTGCCGGACCGATTGGACAATTTGATCGGCGCCAGTATTCCGTCGGCCGCGCGTTACCTGTTGACCAGCGAAAGTTGGGACGTGCCGTCGATACCGGGCTTGGACCCGGTTGCGGCGCTGGGTGAAGGACCGGAATCGCCCGTCTCGCTAACTCAGCGAATATTCAATCTACTCACCAATGCCGGTTTGCCGCCGGCTGCGGCCAATGCGCAGATTGCGGAGTTGTTGTCGCAAGACGTCCGCATGGGCTTGCCATTCGACATCAATCAACCCTTTGGCAACGGCCGGGATGACAATGGCAACGGTGTCGTCGACGAACATTGGGGACTAGGCGCGACCGCTGACGAAGCCAGCGGAGGCGAGGCAATCGCTGATGTGCGGGGCACTCCCCCATTCCCTGCAATCCCCTTAGACAATAACGGTGACGGTGCCTTGGTTGCGGCCAACGAACATCGCGCCCGCTACGAATTCGCCAAACAGTTATACGTTCTCGCGTTGCTCGCCACCGGCGACACGATCAACGTAGCGACCCCTCCGTTGATTTCAATTCAAGGGATGGACCGCCGCACGGCGGTCGCCCAGTGGGCGATCAACGTCGTCGACTTCCGCGATCCCGATTCGATCATGACGCCGTTTGAGTTCGACATGGATCCGTTTGACGCCGATGGCTGGGCTGCCGACGGCGATCCCAACGTACAGGAACCCAAGACGCGTTTGGTGTGGGGCACCGAACGGCCCGAGTTGCTGTTTACCGAAGCGGTAGCCGGGCACGACATGCGGACTGAAGACCTGGCGTCGGTGGGTCCGGGCCAGGTGCCGATGGATCCGAACATGGACCAACGGCTGGTCCCCAATCCGTCCGTCTTTTTCGAGCTGTACAACCCGTGGGCGCTAAGTGTTGACAACCAGCGGATTCCGCAGGAATTCGGCGTCGACGGCGTCAACCTGGCCGCGGTCGCACCGCCCGGCGACCCTAACGGTGATCCGGTGTGGCGGATTGTGGTTGCGCCGGGCAACTTCATCAATCAAGACGTCCCGACGCCAAACCAACAATTGCGACGCGTGTATTTCATTGGCACAACCGCAGCCGAACGGGCGCGCTTGCAAGCGATCGATCCGGATTTCCCAACGTTGACCGGCGCTAACAAAGTCTATTTCCCGAGCGAATCGGTAGTCGCCGAAATCCTGCCGGGTGAGTACGGTGTCGTTGGATCCGCCAGCGGCCCATTAGTCATGGATAGCGATAACAACCCCGGCACTTTCGAGATCGACTTGGGCAGGCAATGGCAATTTCCTGCAGGTCCGGCGGGCAGTTTTTATCGGACGACATACGGACGCCGCAACACCGCCACCTGGAATACCGTGTTGGAGTTCGAAGATCAGACACGGCAGATCGGCATCGACTCAGCGGCCGGTTCAGTGCGCGTGGTCGACGTCGATGCGGCCGGAACCGCCACAGTGTTACCGTTTCGCCCTGCGGTGTGCATTCCGATTGGACTAAACAACCCCGGATCACCGATTGCCCGGTCGCTTGGCATCAGCGAGACGGTGGCAGGTTACTACAACTACCGACAACCGGTGGGGATCGAAGTCGATTACGAAATTGACGGTTATCGGTTTGTCACCCCCAAAGACAATCCATCCGACACGCTGCCCGACCTTGCTCAACAGGGGACGCGCGTTAACCACTCGGTCGCCTATCTGCAGCGTTTGGCCAATCCGCTGGAGGCTTGGAACCCGTTGCCGCCCAACCCGCGGCATGATCCGTTGCGGCAAGTCAATCCGTTCATGACGATCGACTCGATCTCGATCGATCTGCAAACCTATAACGGCGCCGACAATATCCCATTTTCGCTGGCGGGTATCGACCCGATTTTATTTGCCGCCAACGAACGGGGCCGACACGAAAACGATACGCTAGCCAGCGTGCCCGCCGACTCAAACGAAAACCGCGAGCGGCTGAACATTTGGGAATTCGAACCGCAAACCGATCCTGGTGATTTGATTACGTTTAACCAGCGACCGGGGTCAGCCACTGACAATCATTACTTCGGCTATCGATTGACTGAATCGGTCGGAACGGTCAATGACGCGCACATCAAATTCCTAACCGACAACGGAGCGTTGCCGGTTGCGCCGCTGGGTTATTCCGGATTGCCGTGGCTAAATCGGCCGTTTGCCAGCCAGTTCGAGTTGCTGGAAGTCCCGTATTCGGACAGTTTTTCGCTGCTCCGCGATTACACGATCCAAACGCAAGTGCCCGCACCTAACGATCCATACGATCAGGCCCTCAGTCAGTCCGACGGTGGACAGTTTGGTCACTTAATCAATTTCTATTACCCGGCGGTCGCCGGACCGGTAACGTTTCCCACCGGGCTATCGCGGCTGTTGGATTTCACGCGGGTGCCGTCTCGATTTGCTGGCAACCATATTCATTTAACTGATTACGGTGCGTCGGGACTTTATCCGCCGTTTAACGAGTTGTCTCGCTTCCGCGAACCAGGCCGCATCAACGTCAATACCATGTTTGACGATCGCATTTGGCAAGGCCTATTGGGCGAACACGCGATCGCGGTTTCGGCCAACGGCGAGTTCCTAAACGCCACGCCGACGACGTATAACTCGCTGCCAGTTTCCAAGATTGCTTTCGAGGATTCGCGACGCAAAGGCGCACTTCCGAGTCCCGCGCTGTTCGATAATCCAATCCGCAATGCGGCGGATTTCGACAAAGTGCCCACCGCTGGCCTGGTGCAGGGCAATCCGTCAAACACGACGTTGCTGCGCCAAGACGAACTCACGATGCAGCCGCTGTTCGAAGTCAATGCAGATTTCCCGTTTGCCGATCCGGATCGCAACGCGTTGATGAAACACTATGCGTTGCAACGGTTGGGCAACACGGCCACCACGCGTTCCAACGTGTTTGCGATTTGGATTACCGTGGGGCGATTCGAGGTCGATATGAACGACGAGTTGACGGGATTGGAACTGGGTGCCGACGTGGGCAAAACCCAGCGGCATCGGGCGTTCTATATGATCGATCGCACGAAGCCGGCGGCGTTCGAGCCGGGACAAAACCACAACGTCGAAAATATCATCTTAAGCGAAACGTATATCAAATAGGCCCGCCCCGCGCGGAGAAGGCCGGTTCATACCCCTCTCCCTCGGGGAGAGGGTGCCCGAAGGGCGGGTGAGGGCAGAAAAAAACAGAACAACAACAAGTTACCAACCGCCAACTTCAGTTGTCGACACTTGTCGATCCGTGTCGCCTTCCTTGACTCGCGCCCGACCAACCGTTCTTCACGCCGCTATTCTCTGGCCCTCATCCGTCTGCGGCGAAAACTGGCCGCAGCCACCTTCTCCCCGCGGGAGAAGGCCGGTTCATGCC
>JBFILF010000523.1:0-3488 GCA_041599835.1 Pirellulaceae bacterium | reverse complement strand
GGCAAGTACTACGAAGACGAGCCCAATACGCGGCCCGGCCCACCAACACCCAAGCGTTTGGAAGCACCCTCGGTGCCCACCGAAGAATCAAGCGTCTAAGCGTACCGTCCACGCGTTGAGACAGGCGAAGCGGCGATTGCCGATTACCGTGTGCGTTTTCCCAGCCTTGCGGCAGCTGCGACTCGCTGCGCATTTGCCCGCGGACCTCGGTTGCTAGCTTAATCAAATGGACTACCGAAGCGTCCAGGTAGTTGATACAGTCTCCCGCCCAGCATTCCCACATGGGGCCTGCGCTAACTGCGCGAATAGCCCGTGGAGACTCTGCGGCCGACATTTAACCTGTGGGATCGCCCGTCAACATACACGACTCAATTGATTCATGACAAATCGTTTCATCACGTGGCAACGTCGTCTCATGCCGTTTGCCCTAGTGTTGGTCGCCAGCGTAGGCAGCGTGTGCATGGTCGGCTGCGCGGAAGGGCCGATGTGGAGAACCGGTTACCTGTCACCATGGGCGCGGCAACAGTGGAGCGGCGAAGAGGAGATTGCGGCGACGCTGTTCGCCAAGCGTCAGCGGTTGCGGCGTGTCGTCGAGCAGGCCAAGGATGCCGGCGAAGCGCAACAACAGGAAGCTAGCCAGTTCTTGGCGGAAATCGTGCAAAAAGATCCCGTGTTGTTGTTGCGAATTGAGGCGACGCGACTGCTGGCCGAGCTGCCGAATGACATCTCCGCGCGCGCCCTGCAAATTGCCTCCAGCGATCCGGATCGGGACGTCCGCTTGGCTGCGGTCCATAGTTGGCAGCAACGCGGCGACGACAGGGCACTGCAGATGCTGGGAAAAATGTTGCGCGAGGATGCTGACTTTGACGTACGCATGCGAGCTGCGGGCGCGCTGGGACGATTTGAACAGCCGGAGGCCGTGCAGGTGCTGTCTTCGGTTTTGGCTGATCCCGATCCCGCCATGCAGATCAAGGCGGCGGAATCGTTGGCGCGAGTGACGGGCGAAGATTTCGGCAATGATATTCGTGCTTGGCAGAATTTCACGAAGAGCCGCTTGGGCCAATCTGGCGATCAAGCGGACGCGAACAACGGTCAACAATTCAAATAGCCAAACGGGCGGCCTGTCATGTTGAGACCGGCGTTGCCGAGGCGGGCCGGCACGCGCGAGAAGCCCAAACGGTTGCCGAATTCCTTGAATTCGTTAAATTCTCTTGTCAAACAGACCGCGCACCGTTTGATTCACTGACTGTTTCTCGTGACGACCAAGTTTTCCGATCTATTTGCCTCGTTCGTGTCATCGGCCGTCGGCATGGCCGAATCGTCCGATGCCGATGCCGTATTGTTTCTGATGGAAATTCCCACGGTGTGGGAAAAGCTGCAGAAAAAGTGTGCCAAGACCAAGTTGATCGTGGCCAGCACCAAAGAGCAGATGCTGGCCGAAGCCGCCGAGTTGGACATTCACACTATCTTGCTGGAGATTCCCGAGGCGACGGTGCACGACCGATTGACGCAAGCCGTGTTGGAATGCGTGGCGAAAGAACTGGTGCGTCCGGGCGCCACCATCGTCGCCGTGTACAGCGGATTCGAGCAGGAAGACCTGGACACGATCAGCGTGTTTAAGCTCAACGAACGGCTCGGCCGATTGACGGCCCGCGATCTGAGGCGGCTGGAGACCAAGGTCCCGCTGGAAACCCTGAAGGTCGTGGTCGACCTGGCCGTGGAAATAGGCCGCGAGGGTCGCGAAGGCAAACCCGTGGGCACCATGTTTATCGTGGGCGATCACCGTAAAGTGCTGGAGCAAAGCCAGCCGGCGGGATTTGATCTGGTCAAAGGATACACCCGCAAGGAACGCAGTTTGTTTGACGGCCCCGTGCGGGAACGCGTCAAGGAACTTGCGCAAATGGACGGCGCTTTCGTAATTGCCGCCGATGGAACGGTCGAATCGACTTGCCGGATTATCGACACCAACCCCGTTGAACTGACATTGACGACTGGATTGGGCAGCCGCCATTTTTCCGGCGCGGCCATCAGTAAGAACACCAAAGCGATCGCGGTGGTCGTCAGTGAGTCCAACGGCACGGTGCGAATATTTCAAAACGGGCAAATCGTGTTGCGCATCGAACCGCTGCGACGGGCCTTGAAATGGAAAGACTCGATGACGCCCGAAACGCCCACGCCGGCCGAAGCCAAGGCTTGAATTTGCCCGCCTGCGCTAGGGCCCGGGTATACGATACGAGTCGAAACGCCAGCGAGTGGCTGCCGCAGTCAAGTTGCAAACAAAATACTTGCTGCAGCTGCGTGCTCGTTTAGATAGCGGCGCTGGCAGACGAGGCCACCGGTGGCCGTTTGCCGTTCAAAACCACTTGATTTTGAAATAGCTGCTGATGGGATATTTTTGCCGATCCCGCTGGTAGTCGACCGGTTTGTAAGTCCCGAAAACGCGGTCCCAAAAATCGACCAGGATGCCAAAGTTATGATGCCACATCTTGCCGTTGTGGTGCAAATGGTGCACGGGACGCGGCAGCCAGAAGCACAGGTCAGGGTTCTCGTGTTGCACTTGGTGGGCATAAGCCGCGGCTGCCGCATATAAGCAACAGCCAATTGCAAAACTGATGCCGGCAGCTGCCGAAATCAAAAAGTAAAAACCCACACTCCCGCCGACCAATACCGGCAGCGAAGGCAACAGGTAATCCTTGAACTCCAACAGCCAACCTTGCCCATGACCCTCTTGGTGATGTTTTGCGTGAATTTTGTACAGAAGAACGCGCGCATGCATCAGTCGGTGCACCCCGTACTCGACCAGCGTGCCGACAAAAAACGCAAAAAACAATCCTAAGAAAATATGAGCGGACGTCAGCCACAACATGGCGTACCCATCGGACAACTAAATACAAATACCAGTTTGGGATCAGGCTCACCCAGCCAACGATTCGAGATGCTCGAATACTTCGGGCGGAGCGCCAATATCGACTATCTTAATCTGACCGCAATATTGTTGGCCAGTCTCCGTTAACATGACTGGTTTGAGTGCGACGAACGAACAGGTTAAAACGGCGTTAAAAATTGCGCCATCTACGCGATCGGAATCGCAATCCAGGCCGCTGGGAATATCGACCGCCATGCGCCGCGCGTTGATCTGGTTTAACCGGGCCACAACCCTGTCGTATGGCTCACGCAAGGGAGGCGTTGCGCCCGTGCCGAGCAACGCATCGACGATCCAGTCGGCGTCCTGCAGCTGGGTTTCCCATTGCTTCTCCGTCCAATGCAGACCTTCCAAGATCGGGACGGACGTTTGTTTGAGTATTCGCAGATTGGCCTGAGAATCTTGGCTTAATTTTGCCACGTCGCCCGCCAACAGCACCCTGGGTGAATATCCACGGAGGTGCAGTTGCCTGGCCATCACCAGCCCGTCACCACCGTTGTTCCCGGGTCCGCACAACACCGCGACGCGGCCCTCGGTGTCCCGCGCCACCAGGGCAGCGAGCTCG
>JBFILF010000522.1:0-3492 GCA_041599835.1 Pirellulaceae bacterium | reverse complement strand
TTCATCTTTTTGTTCTCACAGCTCGACGATAAAAGATATCTCGGTGCACGAGTGACGCCCAACCATCGGCGGCCGAACGCATATTTGGTCAACCGGCCCGGACAAGGATTTCCCGGGTTAATCACAGAAGGTTAGCTTACGCTAGTCGCCACACACCAAATTCCGGTAGATTCCGCGATCAACCGGCCATTCGAATTGATTTGCTTGCAGCGGTTGTGGGGATTATAAGCGTCATTGGAAACCGCGGCATTGAACAGGCGGCATCGGACCCGGCCTTGAGAGGCGGGCGACCTGACATCATCTCGGCGACGTCGGCGATTCGCCTGGGGGGCGGCCGCTAATTATCGCTGCCGTCACCCGCTTGAATTATCATTTCGGGGCCCTGCGGTCCACGAGCTTGCGAGAAGCTGATTTGCTGGTACTTCAACAGATTGCCGCTGGCTTTTTTCAGTTGAATTTCGGCAATCTTAAATTCCAGCAACGCTTGGGAGAAAGTCAATTCTGAGTTGGTTAGCCGTTGCTGCGCATCCAGCAGTTGATCGAGCAACGTGGTCGGCGTTTGGCCTTCGGCCAGATCGCCCTCAACCAAACCGAACGACTCCCAGCGGGCCTGATTTTGTTCCAGATCCAACAGCGATGCGGAAATCGCAGCCCGCGCCGCCGCCATGGTTTGGTGGGCCGACTCGACGCGGCGCCAAGCCACCTGCGATTCGGATACCACTTGCAACAGCACTTCGTCGACTTCGCTTTTGATCTGATTGACGATCAATTGTTGTCGGGTATAGCGGGCCTTTGCAGCGCGACGGCCGTAGGGAACCGCAAACTCGAGACCGACGGCGTAGCCTGGTGTGGAGCGGGCAAACTGGCCTGCCCAAGCAGTGGCAATATCCGAATCACCTTCGAGCGCGCTTACGTAAGTATTAAAAATCAAGTTCAATTCCGGCAGCAACTCGTTTTTGCTGACGTTCCGCTGTACTGCCGCGATCTTGGCTCGTTTCAGGGCCTGGGCAACTTCGGGACGAAACTGCATCGCGTCGGAGATCAGTTGGTCCAGATCCACGGGCATATAAGCTGTTTCGGGCGATTCAATGGGGAGCAATTCAGGCGCTTCCCGCTGAAACGCCAGCGGGCTGGCAATCAACCGGCGTATTTCCGTCTCCGCGTCTTTGACGTCGCGCATTGCATTGGCCAATTCAATGCGTCGGGATTGCACTGCCGCACGCGCCCTCGCAATCTGGCTGGGCAACGAGTCCAACTCACTACGGCCTTCCAGACGATTCAATATCAACTGGCCGCGCTCGACATTGCGTTGTTTTTGCAGCAGCACGCTGCGTGTGTAGTACAACGACCAGTAGGCTTCGACAACGCTGACCAGTTCCTCTTGCAGCTCCGCTGAAAAACGGTCCCAGGCGACACCGGACGATACCTGCGCGATGAGAATCTGGCTGCGGTTAAAATACCGGCCTCGACCTCGCAACAACGGCTGGGAAAAGTCGATGGATAGCGTTGCCGTGCCTTGGTCCTGCGGATCAAAAAACGGGCTGTTACTGTTCTGAAATCCGAACTTCTGGCCAATTTCCAGCTGGGCCCCGGAGTACATTTTTCGACGCACGCCGGATTCACTGGTCCAAATATGGTCTTTCAAAAACGGCAAGCCGCCGGCGGTCAACGTGTTGCCCGCCGGGTCCGTGCGATCTTCGAATTGCGACTGAATAAATAGCTCAGGGTCAAAATCCCCGCGGGCCTCGCAAATCTGCGTCTCCTGAATCAATGGTTGCTGGCTGATGGCCAGGATTCTCGGAGAGCTTTGTATCGCCATGCGGACCAGCATGTCCGGAAACACTTCTTCGATGGGCTGACCCTCAATCGACTGGGCAACCAGCGGCGTCCACCAGATTTCGTCTTGATTTTCCGCAGCCGTGTCGGTCGCCGAATCTTGGTTGCTGATCATCATGGCCGGTGGGCGCACGGGAGGTGCCTTCCACGCTGAATTAAATATCGCGTCGATCGTGACGGGACGATCGTTGACGGTCCCCGCTGCTGCTGGGTCGAGTTTCGGACCGGTTGATAGCGGCGAATCAACAAGCCGACTCGATGGCCGGGAGTTTTCCGAGTGAACGTTTTGACTGACGCCGGGAACTCGACTGCCGGGTTCAATAACCGCGTTCAATGGTTGAAATGCGCCGGGCGTCACGATGTCAATTGTGGCTCCAGGCTCGGCTGGCGGCGAAAAAGGCGCAGGTTGACGGTCGATTTGGTCAGTCTTTGGCCGCCGCGCGAGTTGCGTTGACGATGGGCTGGATTCAGTGTCGTCGACGGCGGTGGGTTCGGCTGCGGCGTTTTGCGGAAATTCGATCGGCGCGTAGGCTTGTTCGAACGCTTTGCGAAGCTCGGACATGGCGTCGTCTGCCGGCTTCGATGCCTCGTCTTGGGCAGCGATGGACGGTATGAAGCTCAGGCTGCAGCAAATCATCAAAGCCATCACGAAGACGTGCCGCGGGGCCAAAACGGAACTCCCCGACAGCCGTCCACACACCGCGCTTGGCACGGCCCAGTCTGTTATCAGAACAACGGTGGAATTCATCGTTGTGCGTTCCAGGGCATTCGTGAGACTTCGTTGGGCGATACTGATCTATCGCAATTATTCGTTTTTTCGTTGTTTGAAACCCTCGACGATGATTGCGATTGAAACACATATGACTTTTCTTCCTGAACGACATGTTCTGAACGGAAATGTCGGAAGATTTTGCCATGATTGCAGTTCCTGTTGTAACGATTGCACGGGACTTATGGAAAAGCCGGCCACCAATATCACGGTAGCGGTGGCCGTTGAAGTTTTCCCAATTCCGCGATCCGGCAAACTTTTCGCATGGGGCAGGCTATGTTTGCTGGGGATTCTTCGTGGAATAGATGAATTTTTTGTCCACCGGAGCACGCTGCCGGGCCAACGGCGTCGATTGAACGATTTGCCGGAGGTTGCCGGTAAGACCACCACCTTGTTGTTGAGCTAGTTTCATGATCCGATCGACCGGCCGACTTGCCGTCACGCTCGGCTTAATTGCCGTTTGCGTGGTGTGGATTGCGCAAGGCGTCCAACTAATTCCCAGTATCGATCAGGAAGTGATAGATGGTCGATTGCGCTTGTGCGAGGTCATTGCACTGAATACGACCTCGTTTGCCGAGCAAGGCAACCTCAAGGGCTTGGAACGGATGCTGTCTCAAGTTGCCCAACGAAATCCGCAAATCTATTCCATCGGTGTGCGTAAGAATGAGCGCTTGATTTTGGATTGCGGCGATCACCCAACGCACTGGCGCGGGGGTTTGACTTCAAAGCAAGGAGGCACTAACAAGTCGACACCTACCCATTTGACGATCGATGTATTCGCAAATGGACGGCCATGGGGCATGGTGGAGATTCGGTTTGCGCCATTGCCGTACGCCGGGATTTGGGGATTTGCCCGGTATCCGCTGATGTTGATCATTTTTTGCGGC
>JBFILF010000521.1:0-3498 GCA_041599835.1 Pirellulaceae bacterium | reverse complement strand
TCGTCCATCAGGAACAATGTGTCGCGATTGTTCGCCTTGGATAGTTCCGTAGCCAACTTGACCCGCTGCGCTTCGCCGCCAGACAAGGTCGTAGAGGATTGACCAAGCGTCAGATATCCCAGTCCCACGTCGCAAAGCGCCTGGAGCGGAAGGTGGATTCGTTGAATGTTTTCAAACAAGTCGCGGGCATCGGCAATCGAGAGTTCCAGAACATCGGCGATGGAATGGCCGCGGTACCGGATCTCCAGTGTGGCGTCGTTGTAGCGGTGGCCGTGGCAGACATCACACGTCGCGTAGAGATCCGGCAAGAAGTTCATTTGGATTTTTAGCGACCCGTAACCTTGGCACTGGGGACACCAGCCTTGTTTCGAATTGAAGCTGAAACGCGAAGCGGAATAACCACGCGAGCGGGCCAGCCGAGTGTTGGCGAATAGTTTGCGAATTTGGTCCATCGCGCCGCAATATGTGGCGGCGTTGCTCCGTGGCGAGCGGCCGATCGGACGCTGGTCGACCCACACAAGGTTGTTTAGCGGACCGCTGATTTCCAGCTTGTCATGGTGCCCGGCTCGCGGAGCCGATCGTCCGAGATGTCGCGCCACGGCCGGAGCCAGCGTCTGTTCGATCAGCGTGCTTTTGCCGCTTCCGCTGACCCCGGTGACACAGATTAACGCGCCTAACGGGAACGCAACGTCGACGTTCTGTAGGTTATGGGCTCGCGCTCCGATGATCTTGATTTGGCGTTCCGCTGATATCTCGCGCGCCGCGTGTTGCGCCTGGATTTGGCGTTTGCCATTAAGGAACTGGCCGGTGATGCTGGCCGGCGTTTCGCAAATGTGTTGAAAAGTGCCCTCGGCGACGATCTCGCCACCTTCCTGGCCAGCACCAGGTCCCATGTCGATGATCCAGTCGGCGTGGGCCATCATCTCGCGATCATGCTCAACCACGATGACCGAATTGCCTTGCTGACGAAGGTCGCGCAACGATTCGATCAAGCGTTGATTGTCCGTGGGATGCAACCCAATCGTCGGCTCGTCCAGTATATAGCAGACGTTGGCCAGGCCGCTGCCAATCGATGCAGCCAACCGAACTCGCTGGTACTCCCCTCCGCTTAGTGTGTCAGCCGGTCGCTCCAGGCTCAAATAACTCAAACCCACCTGGCAGAGAAATGTCAATCGACGAACGATTTCACCAATCAGTGGTCGGGCAATGTCCTGGCGATCAGCCGGCAGTTCCAATCGCTGAAAAAAACCCATGAGATTGTCCAACGGCGCGCGATTGAGTTCGACGATCGTCTTACCACCCACGGCGGCACCCCGGCTCAGCGGCCCCAGACGACTGCCCTCACAAGCGCGGCACATTACGGGACCGCGAAACAACTCAAGAAATTCTTGTCGTTTCTCGGCGGTGCAGGTTGCCAATTCCTTGTCCAGCAGCGTGAGGAGGCCGACCCACGATTCGGCCCCAAAAACGAACCGTTCGAACAGTCGAGAAGAATACTGATTCAGCGGCGTTTTTGGCGCCACGTCGACAGCGGAGAAGAATGGCTCGAGCGACTCGATTCGCTTTTTCCTGGCGGAGGCAGAAAGCGTTTTCCAAGGCGCGATCGCGCCACCGGACACCGACAATCCGCGATTGGGAATCACCGCGTCCGCATCAAATTGTTCCAGCCACCCCAATCCGTCGCAGGCCGGGCAGGCTCCATAGGGACTGTTGAAACTGAAGTACTTGGGCTCCAGCTCCATGTAGCTCACGCCGCAACCAGGGCAGGCGTAGCGGGTACTGAACGACTCTTCGATCCACCGCTGTTCGCCCGTGTGTCGGTCTTTGTCCTCGTCTTTGTCCGTGTTGTTTGCCTTGGCATCTACTGTTTCGGCCAGCGTATCCAGGTACTGGACCACGCAAGAACCGCCAGAAAGTTCCACAGCCAGCTTGACCGATTCGGAAATTCGTTGCGTGTTGCCAGGCCGAACGACCACGCGATCGGTGACGGCTTCGACGGTGTGTTGTTTCCGCGGTGCCAATTCCGTTACCGAGTCGATTTCGCGCATCACCCCGTCGATCCGCGCCCGCAGCAGTCCGGCCTTGCGGATCTGCTCCAGCACGTCGGCATGTTTGCCCCGTCGGCCACGGACCAGCGGAGCCAAAATGACAGCCTTGGTCCCCTCGGGCAACGATTCCATCCAATTGACGATTTCGTCGGCGGCCATCTGGCGAATCGGCTGACCACACTTGTAACACGAGATGTCGGCGGCCCGAGCCATCAACACGCGGAGGAAGTCGTGTATTTCGGTGATGGTGCCGACAGTGCTGCGGGGATTTCCGCTGGCGCCATGCTGGTCGATGCACAGTGTGGGCTGCAGCCCCTCGATCGATTCCACATCCGCACGCGGCAGATCGGCAACCAGTCGCTGGGTGTAAGTCGACAAAGTCTCGATGTATTGCCGCTGGCCTTCCGCAAAAATCGTGCTGATCGCCAAGCTGCTTTTGCCCGAACCGCTTGGTCCTGTGATCACCACCAGCTGGCCGTGCGGGATCTGCAGGCTGATGTTTTTCAGGTTGTTTTGGCAAGCACCGCGTATGTCGATGCAGTCGGTCGGCATCGCGCGCTGGTCGCCAGTTTCGATTGGGGCAACGTCGGGCATGTTATTTGATACGCGAAATTTCGACGTCGCGATTGTAACAGAGCCGCGACCGCCAGGGAGCGTGCGCGACGGTCATCCCTCCCTCACGGTCGGGGCCCCGTTTAACTGTTTTGCGGCTGACCGGTCAGCGTCAACACAAGCGAACGGCCTGAGGCGCGATTGCGATGCTCGCACAAATAAATGCCCTGCCACGTGCCAAAGGCCAGTCGGCCGTCGCAAATGGGAATCATCAGGCTGCTGCCCAGTAACGAAGATTTGACGTGCGCCGGCATGTCGTCGGGGCCCTCACACGTGTGCGCGTAGGGCAAATCCTCGGGGCTGATTTGGTTGAACGCCATTTCCAGATCTCGCGGGACATCGGGGTCCGCATTCTCGTTGATTGACAGCGACGCGGACGTGTGCTGAATGAACACGTGCAACCAGCCAACCTCGATCGTTTCCAGTTCCGGCAGGGACGCCACCACGTCGCGTGTGATCAAATGGAATCCGCGGGTTGCCGCGGGTAACGTCATTCGTCTCTGTAACCACATGGAATGCAGTATAAGGGACAAACGAAGAAGGACGAAACGGAGACGTTTAAGCCTGGTCAATATCCTAGGATTCGTCCGTTGCAACCTCCTGTTAAGTTTGTTTACAGGAGGACACGGAGGGCGCAGAGGCTCAAACGAAGACTAGGAAACCTAACGATAAGAATTGAGGCGTGGCTGTCGCCATGCGCGATTTGCCCTCCTCCGTTTCCTCCGCGGACTTCTGTTAATTCTTTTTACAGTAGGGCGCAGAGGCTCAGACGAAGACTAGCCCGCCAGGCGATAGGGTTGCTGGCCTAACAATAAATCGGTCAGCGTGCTGACGACGT
>JBFILF010000520.1:0-3503 GCA_041599835.1 Pirellulaceae bacterium | reverse complement strand
TTTTCGCGGCGTGGCAACCGTTGTCCTCAAGTTATTTCAGGTGACCGGCGCCGACGTTGCTTATTTCGGCCAAAAGGACTATCAACAGTCGCTGGTGATCCGGCACATGGTCCGCGATCTTAACCTGCCCGTTGACATTCGGGTCTGTCCGATCGTACGGGACACCGATGGGCTGGCGCTGAGTTCGAGAAACGTGTACTTGTCCGATGAGCAACGGACGATTGCGTTGTCGCTGTATCACACCTTGAGCGCCGCGCGAGAACTCGTGTTGGAGGGCTGTCGCGATGGCCAAGTCGTCATGGAACAGATGAGAAAATCGCTGATGGACGCCGGAGTGACCCGCATCGAATATGCGGTGGTTGCCGACGCGGAGTCATTGGAAATCCAAGACAACCTGGTGGCACCGCCGGCCGTATTATTAATTGCAGCGTATGTCGGCAGCACACGATTGATTGATAACTTGCTGCTTGAAGACTGAACGCATTTCATGAAACAGACACTTGTATACATCCCGCATTTTCTGTTCGAAGGTCCGCTCTTCTGGAGCTGGGTCGTCGCCGGATTGGCAATCCTGGCGTTTTTGTGTTGGCGCTTCGGCAAGAAGGAAGCACTCAGTTTTCTTCCGGTATATGTGGTGATCGGGCTGTTGATCCGGTTTGTGCTGCCGGCACTCGAAGTCACTGATATTTCCGCCACCGACCCGCCGAACGAAGAGCCGGCGGGGTTGGCCATTCGCGGCTATGGTTTGATGATGTTGTTGGCGTTGGTGGCCGGACTTGGTTTGACCATGATCCGCGCGAAAAAGATCGGCATCCACCCCGACCGCATTTTGTCGTTTGCGTTTTGGCTGGTCATCAGCGGCATTGCGGGAGCGCGGCTATTCTATGTCATTCAGAAATGGGACCAGTTTTCCGATGCCGGGTCACTATGGCAGTTGCTAAGCGCGATCGCCAACATGACGCAAGGCGGATTGGTCGTGTACGGCAGCATTATCGGCGGCGTGATCGGCGGCGGCCTGTATCTGTGGCGAACCGGATTGCCCGTGTTTCGCGTGGCCGACCTGTCGGCGCCGGGCATGGCGTTGGGCCTGGCCATCGGTCGTATCGGCTGTTTGCTCAACGGTTGTTGCTACGGTGGCACCTGCGAGGTCGAGCAGATTGCATTGCATTTTCCCGCCGGCTCACCGCCCTACTTGCGGCAACTTGAAACTGGCGAGTTGCTGGGCATTACACCGCGCCCCGCCAATCCGCAGCCAGCCCGACAGCGGACCGCCCAGACTGTCGACGCGAATTCGCTGGCGGCTCGACACGGCATCGCGTCCGGAGAATCCTACCGCGTCGATTTTCCCGCCGACAAAGTGTTTCGCGCGATTAAAGTCCGCCAGCTTAATTTTGACGCCAACGTGCTGGTCGACAGCGACGGAAAAAATATCGCCATCCCGATATCCGAACTGCCCTCGGTTTCCATCGGCGTGTATCCGGCCCAGTTAATCAGCGCGCTAAACGCGGCGCTGCTGGCCGCCGTGCTGTGGTTTTACTTTCCCTTTCGGCGGCGCGATGGTCACGTGTTCGCGTTGATGTTGATCCTGTACGCGATCACGCGATTTTTGCTGGAGTTTATCCGTACCGATGAGTTGGGAGTGTTTGGCACACCCTTTACGATTTCCCAGTGGGTAAGCATGCTGATGATGGTGGTTGGGTTTACCATGTTTGCCCTTTTGAACCGGTATTCCCCTGCCCGGCCTGCCGCTACCGAGTGATCCAACCATTGGCCGGCGCGAGATCAAACGGGCGGGATTTTCCCGCCCAGGCTTGGCCATCCCTACAGGCGGCAAAACCCGGCATCGATCCGTAGATTGGCTATAATTCAGACGATCGGTGAAGCGGGATGCGGATTGCATCGTTAGATTAACGGGGACCCAGGTTGGGGGGGCGTCCCCGGCAGATTCCGGCCAAATCGCCAAAAAACCTCGCAATTGGAACCTACTCGAGGAAAACGTCGTCGAATTAATGAACGAGATGAGGCCCAACAACGAGGACGCCACGTGGATCGATCGCTCGCTCCAGGGCGACACCGATGCGTTTGGCCAACTGGTCAGCAAGTATCAGAACCGGCTGTACAACAGCATGGTGCACTATTTGCGCGACGAAGCCGAAGCGGAGGATGTCGTTCAAGAAGCGTTTGTGTTGTCGTTCACTCGGCTGCAGTCGTTTAAAAGACAAAGTTCGTTTTATACCTGGCTTTATCGAATTGCCTTCAACACAGCGATCAGCCGCAGTCGCCGCCGCCGGCCTCGGGTGTCGATTGAGCGCGATTTGGGACAGGCCGCCGATCAACTGGATCACGACAGCCCGAAACCCGGCCAGCGGTTGGAGACGGCCGAGCGCGTCGGCATCCTGATGTCGGCACTGGATCGGCTGAGCGAAGAACATCGGTTGATTTTGGTATTGAGAGAAATGGATGAACTCAGTTACGAGGAGATTTCAGAAATACTCGATTTGCCAATCGGCACGGTGCGCAGCCGGCTGCACCGCGCCCGCAACCAACTTAAAGAAGAAATGCAACATTACTTTCAAGATCATTTTTGATTACGTCCTGCCACCTCCACGGGATCCCACTTCCACGAGATTACCCAAATGTCCGAGTTCTGGACCGAAGAAAAACTCAATGACTACCTCGATGGTCGGCTGACCGAGGTGAAGCGAGCGCACGTCGAAGCGCACTTGAGTCAACATCCGGCCGATGCCGAAACGTTGCGAGAATTTCAACAACTGCGCGCCGCCATCCAAACCGCGCCGCGTTATCGTCTGGGTCATGACTTTCCCCAGCAAGTAATCGCCACGATTCGTCAACGCAGCGGAGAGACGGCGCTCGTTGCTCCGGCATCAACAGGCAACAAATCGGGCTTGTACGGTTCGTGGCGGTTGGCCGCTGCGGCCATCACGGCGCTGGCCGCTTCACTGGTTTTGATTGTGGTCATGACCCCCAGCCAAATACCTTCTGACATCGCGAAGATGGAGCCAAGCCAGCCATTGGCGGAATCCTCAAGTGAATCACCCGAATCGCAACCAGCGATGACGGTCGCTCCCAACAAATCCGCCGCCGAATTCATGGAAGGAGAAGGAATAGCTTCGGTCGACCAGTTTTTGGACGAGCAGGACGCTGCTCCAGCCGACCAACCTGAGCAAACTAAGTTTGGCGATCGAACGGCCGAGCACGGCCTGTCCGCTGGTGGCGGCGGCCTGGGCGGTGGCGGACGTGACAGCGGGGGGTTTGTTGGTGACGCCGAAAAAAACGCCCATCAGGTGATCGATGCGCAAAAAAAGCTTGCCCGCGATGAGACAGAATCTTCGCTGGATTTGGTGGAAGCCGACAGAGCCAAAACGGATGGCCGTGACGGGCAGCCCATGCCGCACGAAGCGCTAGAGGACGATCGAATGCAGCAGCTGGCCCAGGAAGATGCCATTTCTTCATCAAGTCTTGCCACGCAAGCAGGCGACGTC
>JBFILF010000519.1:0-3508 GCA_041599835.1 Pirellulaceae bacterium | reverse complement strand
GGCAGATCGGTTGGCGGCATTTTCGCTTTCGACATCGACGACGTAACCCTGTCAAACACGATCCTGGACAACTTCGGTCGAAATGCAAATCAGGCCTTAACTTCCGCCGGGCACAATATCGATTCCGATGGAACGGCGATGTTAGCCGGTCCCATGGATCAAAGTGGCACCCTCATAGCGCCGCTGAACGTCTCGCTGGGCGCTCTACAAGACAATGGGGGATCGACGTTGACGCACGAATTGCTTGCGGGCAGTGTCGCCGTTGATCGCGGCACCTCCTCGGGCGCGCCGGTCATCGATCAACGCGGCACCTTGCGAGACTCGTTTGTCGACATCGGCGCGTATGAATTTGTCGGCGGCGGCAGCCCGCCAACGGCGCTGTCCCCCAATTCGTTTGCAGTCGACGAACATGTGGACACGTCCGCCGGATATAGCCTGGGCGCGATGATCGCCAGCGATCCGGATGTCGGTGACAGCTTCACTTACGAGATCTGGGGCGGAGCGGATCAAGCCAGATTTTCGATTGGCGGAGCGGGCGGCGACGAGCTGATCCTGACCGACGGAAGCCTCGATTATGAACGGCAGGACAGTTATTCCGTTTTGATCAGGGTCCGCGATTCCGGGAACAACGCCTATTTTGAAACGGTCACCGTCACCATCAACGATCTTAATGACACACCCACGGCAATCGCGCCCACCAGTTTCAACTTGGATGAAAACATTGATACGTCGGGTGGATACTCATTTGGCGTGCTGTTCACCACCGACCAGGATTCGCCAGAATCGTTCAATTACACGATTCAGGGAGGCCCGGATCAAGCCAAGTTCAACGTCGGCGGCGCGGGCAGCAACGAATTAATTTTGACCGACGGCCTGCTCGACTTCGAAACCCAGTCCACGTATACGGTGATCGTCCGAGTCACGGACAGTGGTGGCTCAACCCACGACGAGGTGATGACGGTCGCCGTAAACGACCTGAATGAAGCTCCCACAGCAATCACACCGGCCCTCTTCATCGTTGACGAATTCCTCGACTCCTCCAACGGACTTTCGCTCGGCACGCTCAACACGACCGACGAAGATTCACTTGAGTCGTTTACCTACATCATCCTGGGTGGCCCGGACGCGGCCAAGTTCCAAATCGGGGGCGGCGGCGACCAACTGATCTTGAGCGACGGGTTTCTCGATTTTGAAAGGCAATCCCATTACACCGTGGTGGTCCAGGTGACCGACAGCGGCGGCAACTTGTATGGAGAAACCATCACGGTCGTTGTCAACGACCTGAACGACGCACCGGTCGTTGGTCTGCTCAACACGATTAACACGATGGCCGAGGACACAAATACGACCACCAGCGTCAAACTGGCGGATATTCTCGTGACCGACGATGCCCTGGGCAGTGAAATTCTGGTGTTGGGCGGGAGTGATGCCATACATTTCGAGATTGTGGGTGGCAACGAATTGCATTTGAAGGCTGGAACGTCATTGGATTTTGAAAGCCAGGCGCTATATCAGGTCACCGTCAACGTTGATGATCTCACCCTTATTGGGACACCAGATGATACGACATCGTTCATCTTGACATTGACCGATGTCAACGAACCGGTCGTCGCCGTGGATGATTACTTTTCATTCCCGATCGCGCATTCGGTATTCATTGCCGGCCCCGGAGTATTGATGAATGACGTCGATCCGGAAAACGCGTTTATTTCGCTGGCCATCCTGGTTGCTCCCGAACATGGGCAAGTGTCGCTCAATCCGGATGGCTCATTTACTTACTTGCCGCAGCGCGGGTTCTTTGGAACCGATTCATTCGTCTACCAGGCTGATGACGGAATGACGGCCCCCAGCCAAGCGACCGCGACGTTGAACGTCACGCTGCCGGTAGCCAATCCACCGGCCGGTCCCGGTCATGACAACCACTCGCAGTCACACGATGACTCTCACCATCGCGGCAGTGAGGCACACGAAGAACAGCGTGAAGAGAACTTTGCTGAAAGCATTCCAGTGCTACCCGGCGTCAATACGTTTTCCAGCGGCGCGAGTTCGAGTTCCAAATCCAGCGGGGATCGCGGAGCCAGCGAGTTTTTGACGCAGGGTCAGTTTGGTTCACGCGTATTTGCCGTGTCGAACCGGTCTGATGCGTCATTCTTGTGGTACGCCGGTCATGATACGCGCGATGCTGAGTCATCGAGCGACTCGAATTCATCGTTTCGGTCGAGTCTTCCGTTGGCAAGTGCCTTTATCAACGTATTAGACGAGTTTCGTGAAGAACTTGCCGACGACGATGTGATGCAAAAGGCGATTGTGGGTTCGACCATGGCGGTTAGCGCTACCCTGTCCGTGGGCTACGTCATTTGGTTGATTCGTGGCGGTGTTTTGTTGAGCAGTGTTCTTTCATCCTTGCCGGCATGGCGGATGGTTGATCCATTACCGGTTCTGGGTTGGATCACGGATGAGGAAGACCTCATGGGTGATGATTCGTTGGAAACGATTGTGGAACAAAGTAATTTACGCCAGCGGCAGTCGGTGCCATCATGAACAAGAAACGTTTGAAAGCGAAATCTCGCGTTGCTCTGGGACAGGTTGGGCTGCTGATCAGCTTGCTGCTGATGGCGCTGTTGCTGGGATTGGTCCCAGATCAACAAAGCGCGATCCGGCAAGGACGTGCGGCCTTGGCCGAGGCGGTGGCGCTGAGGGCAACCGGAATGATCACGCGGTCTGAACTGGACCGCCTGGAATCCCATCTTGAATGGATTGTGGCGAGAAATCCTGATCTTTTGTCAGCGGCTGTCAAGCGCAATGATCAGCTGCCGATCGTCGTGATGGGTGAACATCTCCCACACTGGCAACCGATGCCCGGCGAATATTCGTCCGACACTCAGATCCGCGTACCGATTTTTTCCGGCCGAAAAAAATGGGGCCAATTGGAAATGCGGTTCCATTCGGACAACCAGTTTCTCGGTCTGACGTTCGCGCAATCGCAAATCGTACCGCTGGTGGTGTTCTTGGCGATCACGAGCTTCCTGGTTTTTTACCTGTACTTGGGCAAAATGCTCAAGCATCTCGATCCATCGCGAGCCATCCCGCCCCGTGTACGTTCGGCGTTGGACACCATGGCCGAAGGATTGTTGGTCGCCGATCTTCAAGGCCAAATCGTTTTGGCTAACAGCGCCTTTGCCGCCATTCTCGGCAAAGATGTCGACGACTTATTGGGTTGCCGGACGCACGATATTGCCTGGGAATCCCGCGACGGTTCGCCGCTCACCAAACACGACGCGCCATGGACGCGATGCTTGAAAACTGGCGAGCCGCAACGAAACCATGCTGTGCATTTATTGGATCATCAGCAGACGCGCCGCACCTTCATCGTCAACTGCTCGCCGATTATCGCCCCGAAGGGCAAACATGGGGGCGCGTTAATCAGCTTGGACGACGTGACTCAGTTGGAGGAAAAAAAAGTCGAACTGAGTAAGGCCAAGGAAGCTGCTGAAGCTGCCAATCAAGC
>JBFILF010000518.1:0-3511 GCA_041599835.1 Pirellulaceae bacterium | reverse complement strand
GGCGGCCAGGATTTCACCGTTGTCGGCTTCGGGGCCGCCACGACTGTCGACGTCCCAATATTCATAATGGATGCCGTGAGGTTTGAGAAACTCGTTAATTTCACTTGCATCGGTGATCGTGCGATTTTCATCGGGCACGTGGACGACGGCCATGTTTGTATTCCTGGTTTCGTTACGATTGTGGAAGCGTTAGATAACGGCGATGTGCAAATTTACTGAACAATATATTACGGTAAGTGGGCGAAAACGGCTACTCAAAATCGAGTTTGCCGGCCGACGCATTCGAACAGAAACTCGAAAATTTCCACGTGCCTCCGCGCCGCAAACAGGTCGCGACCCCACGTATATAAACCGTGTTTCCGGATAAGGAATCCGTGAAACGGCGGTCGCTTGGGCTTGATAAACTGCGGCTTGATGTCGGCGGCCAGTCGTTCGATGTCTTGAGTGTTTTCGTAGATCGGAACCCATTGCCGATGCTCGTGCGTCCGCACACCCTCAAGACCTTTGAGCATTTCATAGCCCTCGATCCAAAAACCGCCATCTTCGAAAAAATGATCGGACAGCAGCGTACCCCACACCGAATGCGTATGCAGAATGGCCCCCACGTCCGGCTGTTGCGCCGCCGTCACATGCAGCCACGTCTCAGCCGAGCATTTAGGTTGGCCCGTTATGACCGGCTGAGCCTTTTTGTTCACGCGGACGAAATCGTCGGCGGTCAAATGTCCTTTGTCCTTGCCGCTGGCCGTGATCAAAAGCTCCAGCGGATCTTTTTGCAGCACAATACTGTAATTGCTGCTGGTCCCCACGGACCAACCGCGACCATAAAACAACCGGCCTACTTCCCGCAGCTGCTCTACGGCCTTGGGCAATTCCTGCAAGTGCAACGGCGATAACGTTTGCGGACTCATTTTGTCTGCTAATATGAATCTGGAAAACCACAACACGCCAGACTCGTTGATACCAGATTCCCGTCCCGATGCCGAGTCCCAAAACTACCAGCGACACCAAACTGTTGCAAATCCGCCCGGCCGCGGAATCCGATCTAGCAGCCATCACGGCCATCTTCAACCAGTCGATCGAATCCTCGACCGCCTCCATGCACCTGGAACCATTGGCGCTGGACGAGCGGCGCCAATGGTTTCGATCGCGCGATCATCGTCATGCGGTGCTGGTTGGCGAGTTGTCAGGCCACGTCGTTGGCTGGGCGGCGTTGGCACCCTGGGAAAGCCGACTGGGATATCGGGAAACGGCCGAAGTGTCGGTGTACGTGGACCGTCTCAGGCAAGGCCTGGGCATCGGCAGCCGCTTGCTGACGGCGCTTGTCGAACAAGCCCGGCGAAACGCGTTTCATACGCTGGTCGCCAGGATCGCGGACGGCCACCCGGCCAGTACGAAATTGCACGAGCGACTCGGCTTTCGCCCCATTGGCACGATGCGCGAAGTAGGACGTAAATTCGACAATTACGTCGACGTCGACATCCTGCAACTGATGTTGAAGATGTCAGCGGAAAACAGCGAGCCGATTGGTTACTTTTGTGGCGAGTATCTGCCACCAACGTCAATCAAGTTGTCGCCGTCCGATGTGGGAGTCACGCACGGCGTGATCATTACCGAAACCATGCGCACGTTTACCGGACACATTTCGCTGGCGCACCGCCATCTAGACCGGCTGCAAACGGGTTTGGAAACGATTGGACTGCCGGCAATTCGATTACGAGAGCAACTGGCCGAGGCCGCCGAGCGCGTGGTTCAACACAACTATCGTTTGATTCCGCCCGGCAGCGATTTGCGGATTTCTATGTTTGTCACGCCAGGCCGTGGGTCGAGCGGGCAAGCATTGGGCCAAGCGACCACTGTCGTATTCACCCAACCGCTGGCGTTCGCCGAGTGGTCGGACCAGTACCAAACGGGCATTTCGCTGATCACCGCTTCGCGGCGCGAAGTCCCCGCGGCCTGTGTTCCACGGCACATCAAACACCGTAATCGACTGCATTACTATTTGGCGGAAATGCAGGCCCGCCAGGTCGATGCGGCGGCTCGTGCCCTATTGCTGGATATCACTGGAAACGTCGCCGAGGGCACCACCGCCAGCGTCGTGATGTATGCGGCTGGCGAAGGGCTAGTGGCACCGCCGGCCGATTCAGTGTTGCCCAGCGTCAGTTGGGAGTTCACAGCAGGCCTGGCCACTCAGTTAGGGGTATCAGTTGCTCGCCGCCGGATTCACCCTTCCGAACTCATCAACGCCGACGAAGTGTTATGGTGCGCCGCCCCAACATGTCTGTTGCCGGTTACACAAATCGACGGGCATCCGATTGGTGGTGGAAAGCCAGGCCAGTTGTATTGCCAGTTGATCGACGCCTGGTCGCAGGCGATGGGTATCGACATCGTGGCGCAGGCCAAGGAGCAGGTGGCTGATTCCGGGAGGTGTGCAAAGTCGTCAAGTTAACTCGCAGGCCAACGGCGCTTCTCGTGCCGAGCGCCATGACGACTTTAGAAGCCGAGGATAGCTTTGGGATTTTCCAAACCCAACTTTTTCATTTTTTTGTACAGCGTCGTGCGATTGATTCCCAACTGGTCGGCGGTTTCGTTCCGATTCCAGTTGTTCTCCCGCAGCACTTGTAAAATGATTTGGCGTTCGGGTTCTTCCAGCGCGGCTTTCAGAGTTTGTTTGGTGCTGGCCGCCATGGTGCCCACGGGAACGCCCGCCGTGATATGGGCGGGCAGGTCGGCGATTGTGATGCGGTTGCTTTTGCCGAGCAGCACCGCGCGTTCCACGACATTTTGCAGTTCGCGAACGTTGCCGGGCCAGTGATAGCACTGCAAGGCGTTGATGGCACCCGAATCAAAACCGTCAAATGATTTTCCAGTGTCTTCGCAAACCCGCTTTAAGAAATGGTCGGCCAAGGCGGGGATATCACTGGTTCGTTGGGCCAATGAGGGAAGCTCGAGATTGATAACGTTGATGCGGTAGAACAGATCGCGTCGAAATGTGCCCTGCTCGACGGAGGCGGCCAGATCTTCGTTCGTGGCCAGAATCACCCGCGTATCAACGGTGAATGTTTTGTCGCCGCCCACCTGTTCGAACTGCAATTCCTGCAACACCCGCAACAACTTGACTTGCATGCTGGGCGAGGCGGTGCCGATTTCATCCAAAAAGATGGTTCCGCCGTCAGCTTGTTTGAATTTGCCCTCCTTATTTCCTGCCGCCCCGGTAAATGCGCCGGCCACGTGTCCGAACAGCTCGCTTTCCAAAAGATTTTCCGGTAGCGCCCCACACGCCACTTCGATAAACGGTCCGTCCTTACGGCTGCTTCGACGATGAATGGCCCGGGCCAGCAAGGATTTGCCCGTGCCGCTTTCGCCGCTGATCAACACCGTGGCGCGGGTATCAGCCACGCTGTCAATGATTTCAAAAGCCTTTTGCATTTTGGGATCATTGCCCACCACGTTTTGCAATCCGATGCGACTGTCGAGCTGTCGCTTGAGATTCTTGTTTTCTTCGATGACGAGT
>JBFILF010000517.1:0-3518 GCA_041599835.1 Pirellulaceae bacterium | reverse complement strand
TGAATTTCCTGGCCGCAATCGCCGTGATATTCTTCATTGTCATGACCATTTGGGGCTTAATTGAATGAGAGTCAATTCCTCGCTCGTCGTTTTGGCCGTCACGCTGCTCGGTGTGCCTTCGGCAACCGCGCAACAGGATCCGCAACCCTCTGCGCCCCAGGCCCCGGCCACGCCGGCCTCCACTCAACCCAGTTCCTGCCTGTTGTGTCACGGAGAAGCGGATTTGTGGGAAGGTGAGCGGCGCAGGTTATACGTTACCGAGCAGCATTTGCTGAACGATGTGCATTGGCAACAAGGTTTGCGCTGCCACGACTGTCACGGAGGCGACCCCACTTCGACAAACTTCGTTACGGCGCATCGGGAACAAGCTGCGTTTCAAACGTTGAATTCGCCCGCCGACGTGCCGGCGTTTTGTGGTCGCTGTCATTCCGACATCGAGTACATGCGACAATTCATGCCCTCCCCGCGGACGGATCAGGAATCGGAATATTGGACCAGTGGTCATGGTCAACGCTTAAAGGCAACGGGAGATCCCGATGTGGCCACCTGTGTCTCGTGCCACGGCGGTCACGGCATTCTGGCTGTCGCCAACCCTCAATCAGCCGTGTATCCAACCCAAATCGCCAAGACGTGTGCGACCTGTCACTCCGATGCCGAATTGATGGCGGGCCGTGAGTACCACGGTCGCCCGTTGGGACACCAGCAATATGACTTATGGATTGACAGTGTGCATGCCACCGCGCTGCTGGACAATGGCGACTTGTCCGCAGCCACGTGCAACGACTGCCATGGCAATCATGGCGCGGTACCTCCAGAAGCGACGTCGGTCGCCAATGCCTGCGGCACCTGTCATGTGAAGGTGGCCGACTTGTTCGCCAACACACAAATGAAGCACCGCTTTGAACAGCTCGATCTTCCCGGGTGCGCAACTTGCCACGGCCATCACGATATTCGTCTGCCGAACGACGAAATGTTGGGCATGCAATCCGGGGCCGTTTGCTCGCGCTGCCACAACGAGGGCCAATTTGGTGCCACGTGGGCCGGTGCCGAGGTGGCGAAGAATTTGCGGCAAAAACTGGATGAACTCAAGCTCCAAATCGCCAGTGCATACGACATGGTTGCCCAAGCTGACCGCCTGGGGATGGAAGTTCGCGGCCCCAAGTTCGATCTGCGCGCCGCCGAAACGTCTCTGACCAATGCGCGAACGCTGATTCACAGTTTCGCATTGGAACCGACGAACCAGACGCTGGAAGAGGGCCTTCAGGTTGCCAGAGATGTTCAGGAACGAGCCGATCAGGCACTTGGTCAGTACACATACCGCCGCATCTGGCTGGCCGTTTCCACCTTGCCCATTCTGCTGGTGGTTGTGTTGCTGTTACTGTACATCCGCGCACTGCCGCTTCCCGGCGCTTAACTGCCCCCGACGCAGTTGCAACGGTTCATGAAGTCCGCCGGGATCAATTGCCATTCAATAGCCGAATGGCTTTTTCGCACCGGGACGTCACGGAGTCCAACAACTCGATGGCGTAGCTGATGTTGTGCAATCCGTTGCCGCGCTTGACCAGTTTCAGGTCTGCCTCAGCGGCATCGACCAGTTCGTTGGCCTGCTGTCGCGTTTCGGCGGGGAGTTCTTGTTTTTCGTCCAGTAGCTGACGAGCTTGTTGAAAGGACTTCTCGGCATCGCCCATGATCATTTCCAGACCGATTCTCCACTTTTCAAACGTATTTTTGTGCCGGTCGCCGTGGCAAGCGATGCAGGAGTTTTCGGTCGCCTTGATGACTTGGCTGCCGTGCGCTCCTTCGGAAAGTTCAACGTGACAGCCGGTGCAATTGGTTCGGGCGCCGAACATCAGATTGGGCTCGCTTTGCGGAACACCTGTACCGCCGCGTCCCAGCAGCAGATTCACCTGTTCCACGTGGTGATTGGGATGACAGTGGCTGCAATTTGACAATACCGAGGTAAAAAATCCCTCTTGATTGTCGCCCACGGTCTTATGAACCAACTGGTGTTTAATTTCCGTGTGGCAGTCCAGGCATTTGGCTCGCTGCCGATCGATGTGCGTCTTGTGATAATAGGTGACCAGGTCGAGCGTGAACGGCTCCTTCCAGTCGTCAAAAAACCGTTGCTGATCGTGACACCGCTCGCAATCGCGGCGCGAGACCGTCGAGTCCTGATGGGCGGCATCGGCATGGCAGGCAATGCAATCCACCTTCCGCGCCATGATTTCGGTGTGATCCATCTTCACCAGCGCTGTTTGCAGGTCGGAAGCTTGATCGGATGATTCCGCACCACTGACTGCGGCATGCACCGTGATTTGCCGTTGGGGCGGCGTGTGACATAACAGGCAACTATTCGTGCCCGTATTGAAGCCCTCGTTGTTAAAGTGGCACGTGTAGCAGGTGGTGGTGCTTACTTGAAAATGCTGGGCGTGGCTGTCGGCAGTCGCCGGGTCATAATGTGCCTGGTAGATGTGACAATTCGTGCACTGCAGATCCTGCAGCTGCTCCAGACGAACCTGGCGGTGATGCAGTTGTGAAAATTCGACCAGCACGTCACGCTCGACCGGCGAACTCCACTGGCGGCACAAGTACAGAAGCTTATTGTACCGCGTTTCGGCCGGACCCGATTCCCGGGCGACCGATTCGAGTTGGGCGAAATGCTCTTGGTCAACCAGCGTCGACAGTGTTTTTTCCAGCTCGGCCAGCCGCTCGCCATTTGGTTTTTCAGCTAAATCATCTCGCCGCAAATGCCGCGCATGGGTGAACTGAACCGATCCCAGCATGATCGGCTTGTCCATGAATCGCTCGTCACCGTGACATTTGGCGGTCATGCAGCTTTCGTTGCTGACATGAGCGCGTGGACGAGTGGCCCCGTAACGACCGCTAAAATAACTGGTGACCTGGCTCAATCCCCGAAACTTGGCGTTAATCGTCGTCCGTTCGCCGGGCGCGTAATGGCACTCGACACAGGCAACGTCAAGCTTCTCGCCGTGCACGTCCTCGCTCCAGGACGCGTAATAGGGCTGCATGATGTGGCAGGAAGCACAGAAACTCGGCTGGCTCGTACGATACTCGGCCACTCCCAACAAACCGCCGCCCGTCACCGAAAGGGCAACCAGGACAATGGCGATCCCGAACAACCAGCGCCGGAAACGACGTGGACGTGAAACAACTGCGTCTCCTTGAACGTCATTAGACATGTGATGCACCCGTCGTCAGTTGAAAATCAATCGATTGTTGAATTGCTCAAGCAATTCCCACAAAGCCGTGACACGACTGTCAATCGAAAATTTCGACCGGTCCAACCGTAGAAATCCAAATTTGCCCGATCCGGGTCACATGAAGCGAAAATCGCCATCTCGGTCGTGCACCAGTTTCCGGGCGCGATTATTCTTTGTCGTATTCCGGATGGGGTATGTGACCTTTAGATTTGTGGCATTTAGCACAAATGTTATCCGGGAGTATTCTGTGGATCGTGCTTCTTAGGTAGATCTGCTCTTCCTCAGTCAAATTCTTGT
>JBFILF010000516.1:0-3523 GCA_041599835.1 Pirellulaceae bacterium | reverse complement strand
GTCGGTCAGCACGCCAATGCACCAGAAAAACACGAAACTGACGACAACGGCGTCCCACAACAGAATCAACCACTCCGGTGGCGTCTCCGGAAAAAAAAGAATGCCCACCAGCCAGCTGCCAAAAAAGGCGCCGATGCTGACCAACACCGCTAGCGCGAACAAGAGCCATATCGTCACACGCTGCAGCGCGCTAAGCCGGCTGACTTGGTTGACCAGCAGTCGCCATCGCAGCCAGATGACTGTCCGAGCGTGGCTCCAATTCACTGCCGGTCCTCCAGCCAGCTGAGTTTTTGCATTAAATCGTCGCTGCGGCCAACTTTCTCCAGGAACCGTTGCTCCAGCGAGCTGCCTTGACGCAGTTCTTCCAAGGACGACTGCTCAACCAGCTTGCCTTCTGAGATGATGCCCACGTGGCTGCACAGCCGCTCGACGATCTCCAGGACGTGCGAGGTCAAAAACACCGTCGAACCGCGTGTCACGAAGTCGGTCAGCGTTTCGCGCAAGACGCGCGACGTGACCGCATCCACCCCTTCAAAAGGCTCGTCCAGAAACAGCAAATCCGGGTTGGGCAACAAGGCGGCCGCCAAGGCCAGTTTCTTTTTCATTCCATGCGAGAATTCCAGCGTCAGCTTTTTTTCGTCGGTGTCCAACCGCATCATGGACAGGAGTTCTTGGGAACGCTGCCGTATCGTGTCACGGTCAAGCAAAAACATTCGCCCGACGAAAATCAGATACTCGGTCGCGGTCAAGTTCTCAAACAGCGCGAGATCTTCGGGTACCACGCCGATGCGACGCTTGATTGCCAGCGATTGTTCCGGAATCGTCGGATTCAGGCCGAGGATCCGAATTCGACCCGCGGACGGTTCGAGCAACCCGGTCAACATTTTGATGGTGGTGGATTTACCTGCACCATTTGGACCCAGAAAACCGTAAAAGGTCCCGCAAGCCACATGCAGATCAATTGCGTCTACCGCACATTGCTGGCCGAAAAAGCGAGTCAGTTGTTGGGTTTGGATGGCCAGCTCGTCGTTCACCCAGAAGTTACCTTGTGTCAGATCTAATCCGGATTCAGGCAGCGACGCCTGCCGCTGCGAATGTGTGGCAATAATCGCACGCGGCCGGCCAAAATTCAATTGATGTCGGCGTTGCCGGCGTTCCGATTGGCCATTTGCCGGCGGACAGTCAATGACCCCGTTCACACGTTTGCACAAAAAAGCCCGCTGAGCCGAAGCTCGCGGGCCGTATGAAAATCAGCGTCAAATACGCCGCTGTTTTCGCATCAAAACTTAGAATTTTAGTACATGTCGTAGTCGCCGCCGTGGCCCTTTGATTTTTCCTTCTTAGGAATATCCGCCACGAGAGCGTCGCTGGTCAACAACAACGTTGCCACGCTGGCTGCATTGGCCAGGGCCGTTTTGGTGACTTTGGCCGGATCAATAATTCCGGCTTTGACCAGATCTTCGTAGGTATCGGTTAGGGCGTTGTAGCCCATGTTGCCTTTGCTGTCGATCACCTTTTCGCACACGATGCCGCCATCCTGACCGGCGTTGTCCGCGATCATGGTCAATGGCGAACGGCAAGCACGCAGCACGATGTTGTAGCCGACCTTTTCATCATCGGTAAGATCATTGGCCGGTTTCAAATCGACCGACGACCGCAATAGGGCAACGCCGCCGCCAACCAGAATGCCTTCCTCGACCGCCGCGCGAGTGGCGTGCAAGGCGTCCTCAACGCGAGCCTTCTTTTCCTTCATCTCGCTTTCTGTGGCCGCGCCTACGTTGACTTTGGCGACACCACCTGCCAGTTTGGCCAACCGTTCTTCCAGCTTTTCCTTGTCGTAATCACTGGTCGAGTTATCAATTTCGCGACGAATCTGGTCGATTCGTGCTTTGATATCCGCACTCTTGCCCGCGCCTTCGATAATCGTCGTATTGTCCTTGTCGACAATGATCTTTTTGGCGCGACCCAAGTCGGCGATTGTCAACGATTCGAGCTTTTTACCTAAAGCCTCAAAAATTGCCGTGCCGCCGGTGAGGATGGCAATATCTTCCATCATCGCTTTACGGCGATCACCATAGCCCGGCGCCTTGACCGCACAGCAGTTGATGGTGCCGCGCAGACGGTTGATGACCAGCGTGGCCAGCGCTTCGCCTTCCACGTCTTCGGCCACGATAAACATCGGCTTGCTCTGCTGCACCACCTGCTCCAGGATCGGCACCATATCTTTGATGTTGGACAGCTTCTTTTCAAAGATCAACACGTATGGTTCTTCCAGCACGCATTCCATGCTGGCGGGATCGGTCACGAAGTAAGGTGACAAGTAACCTCGGTCGAACTGCATCCCTTCAACCCATTCGACTTCCGTCTTTAGGCTCTTTCCTTCGTCGACCGTGATGACACCGTCTTTGCCGACCTTTTCCATGGCGTTGGCCAACAGTTCACCGATTTCGTTGTCGTTGTTGGCGGCAATCGCAGCCACGTTGGCCATCTCTTCGCGACTTTTGACCTCGATTGAATCTTTGGTCAGGCGATCGGTCAAATCGGCCACGGCCTTTTCGATGCCTTGTTTCATCTGAATCGGGTTCACGCCAGCCGTCACGGCTTTGAGGCCTTCGTTGAAGATTGCTTCGGCCATCACGGTGGCAGTCGTGGTGCCGTCGCCCGCCACGTCGCTGGTTTTGCTGGCGACTTCGCGAACCATTTGGGCGCCCATGTTTTCATATGTGTCTTCCAGCTCAATTTCTTTGGCAACCGTCACCCCATCTTTGGTGACGGTCGGCGAGCCAAAACTTTTCTGCAAAATCACGTTGCGGCCCTTGGGACCCAGCGTTCCTTTTACCGCACGAGCCAATTTGCTGACGCCCCGGCGAATCGCCTCCCGCGCCTCTTGCTCGAATGCAATCATCTTTGCCATGAGAAAAACTCCTAATGAGTTGGTTGAGAATGTTTCGGTTTGGTTGGAATTAAATCAGTCAATGATGGCGAGCACGTCGTCTTCGCTCATGAGCAAAAACTCGTCTTCGCCAATCTTGAACTCTTCCGGTCCGTACGATGTGAACAGAATCCGGTCACCTTCTTTGACCTGCATTTCAGCTCGTGTGCCGTCTTTCAGCAGCCGTCCATTACCGACGCTCAGCACAATGCCGCGAGCCGGTTTGTCTTGGGCGGTGTCCGGCAACACGATGCCACCCGATGTTTTTTCTTCAGATTCGTCGCGCTGCACCACTAACCGGTCGCCGAGAGGTTGCAAACGTACTTTTGCTTTGAATTTCTTTTTGGTCGCCGTGGCTGCCATGAGTGATCATCCTCCTCAGGATTTGTATTGACAAAAATGGGATCAAGATACTGAATTTGAAGTAACCAAATATGTTGGGGTGACCCAGCGTAAATGTCCAACCGGGACACAAATCGTCGGTAAGGCGGTGGCCGGCCGCAACGGCGACCACGTCAGGACACAAGGCTCCTGGGTTGTCCGAGTCAGGTTTAGCGGTTTGCGAGGATGGGGAATCCACGTGACAAATTT
>JBFILF010000515.1:0-3543 GCA_041599835.1 Pirellulaceae bacterium | reverse complement strand
GGTCGAATCGCCGATTGATAGTCGGATTCCATCGCAACCGCATCGTCTTGTGCGCCCAACTCATAATGGGGCCCAAAGAACACCGCCAAGCCGTGAAGCAGTGCAATGATCAGCACGCCTCGCAGCGATAGGAACAACGTGATTGGTCTAAGTTTCAAATGTTCCATTGCGGCTCGTTTTTCGGGCTCATTTGAAAGAGCGCGTCAATCTCATCCTGGTGCGGTTCCCGTTACCCTGCTGTTTCATGTAATCCCTATCGCCGTGATCGCCTATCGTATCAAATGCCTGGGCGACGAGTCGAAGTTGTTGTTTAGAATTTACCCTCGTTGCGCGATGTCCCTGAGCATGATTTCAAGCCAGGATCGATTCAATGACATTGCCGTAAACGTCGGTCAGTCGATAGTCGCGTCCGGTGTGGCGATAGGTGAGGCGAGTATGGTCAAGGCCCATCAGGTGCAGGATCGTCGCGTGAAAGTCGTGGATGTGGACTGGGTTGTCGGCGACATGGATTCCGTAATCGTCCGATTCGCCGTAAGTAATTCCCGGCTTGACGCCTGCCCCGGCCAACCAAGACGAGAAAACCCAGTGATGATGTTCGCGGCCCTTGGCACCGGCGGTGGCGTTGAAAGGCGTACGACCAAACTCGGTTGTCCACACGACGAGGGTCTCATCCAGCATTCCCCGTTGTTTCAGGTCGCGGAGCAGGCCCGCGATCGGCTGGTCGATGTTTTTGGCCAGGGGGGCGTGCGTGGCCATATCGCCATGCGCATCCCAGTTGTTGGATGAACCGACGTCAATCAGTTCAACAAATCGTACTCCGCGCTCTACGAGTCGTCGGGCGATCAGGCATTGCCAGGCGAATCCACTGGTGCTGCCCCGCTTGAGTCCATAGAGTTGATGCGTGGCTTCGGATTCTTTGGAAAGATCGAAGGCTTCGGGCATGTCGGCTTGCATTCCAAACGCCGTCTCGAACGATTTGATTCGCGCCGCCAAAAGTGGATCATCTGAACGCAACGCCATGTGGCGCTGGTTCATCCGGGACATCGCGTCGAGTTCCAATTGCTGCAACCGACGCGAGGCAACGCGCCGCTGAATGTTCGCAACCGGCTGTGGACCTGGGACAACAAGTGTTCCCTGATGCGCGCCGGGAAGAAAATCGCTGCCCCAAACCTGACCACCGGCGTAGGGCGAATGTGGCGCGACGACGACAAACGACGGCATATTGCGATTCTCGGTACCCAGGCCATAGCTGATCCACGAGCCGATACTGGGGCGGGCAAAAGTGAATGAGCCGGTGTGAATGCCGAGCGTCGCTTCGTAATGGTTCGTGTGATCCGAAGTCATCGAGCGGATCAGGCAGATATCGTCGACGCATTCAGCCATATGTGGAAACAACGAACTAACTTGCGTGCCGGACTGCCCATGGGGAGCGAATTCCCAACGCGGACGTTGCAGGTACATTTGGTAATCACCTTTGCGTCCCTGAAATTCATTGACCGAAACGGCCTTGCCGGCGTCGGCAAAAAGTTTGGGCTTGGGATCCCAGGAGTCCACGTGCGAGACGCCGCCGCTCATGTATAGAAAGATGACCCGTTTCGCCCTGGGCGGAAAATGTGTCGCCCGCGGTGCCAGCGGATCGGTCGGACGGCTGGACGGTGCCTGGTCATCGGCCATCAATTGCGAGACGATGCCCGGCATGAGTAATGAACCGCCGATCAGCGAACGCAATGCGCTGCGCCGAGTCACATCATAGCTCGGAATGGTATTCATCGATGTCTAGTCCACATGCAGAAATTCATTGCTTCCGATCAGTGTGCGGAGGAATGCAGCCATCGCGCCCTTCTCGGCATTGTCCATATTCGCCGCGGTAAGTTCGCGGGCGTAGGAAGCGAGAAACGTTTTCGCTTCGTAACGTTCAATCTCCGTGGGGAAACGCCCGAACGCCCGGCGCCATGATTGTTCGATCCGTTGCATTGGATCGGCGTAGGTCGCCATGAGGTGAGCCGCCCACTTTTCGGACTTGGCATGAACGAACGAATCGTTGAGAAAAAATAATGCTTGAGTGGGAACCGTTGTCACCAGCCGTCTGTCGGTCGTCGCGTTTGGGTCGGCACCGTCGAACAATGCGAGAAACGGGTGCCGCTTGAGACGCTGCGTCATGAGATAAATACTGCGCTTGTTGTGATCATAAACGGCAGAATACGGGGCATGCTGTGTATACCCCCAGCTAATTGGCGAAGGAAAAGGATGTTCACGAGCGGGCGTCGAATCGAGTTCGCCACTCACGGCGAGGATCGCATCGCGAATTTCCTCTGCGGTGAGCCGGCGACGAGGAAAGGAAATGTAAAGATCTGTCGGATCAAGATTGCCGAATGCAACGGAGCCGGCGAAGTCGTGACGTGAACCAGACGACTGTTGATAGGTTGCACTGGACATAATTTGGCGGTGCATCGCCTTCACCGACCATCCACTCTGAATGAATTGGGTTGCCAGGTGATCAAGTAACTCGGGATGGGTCGGTGGCAATCCCCGGACACCGAAATCGTTTGGTGTCTTCACCAGCCCGCGACCAAAGTGATATTGCCAGATTCGGTTGACCATCACACGCGCGGTCAACGGATTGTCGGGCCGAGTCAACCAATGCGCCAGTTCAAGCCGACCGCTTCCGACAGTCCCGTTCGCCAGCGGGCCGCCTCCAAGAATTCTGAGGAAGCCGCGTGGGACTTCATCGCCAAGTTGATCTGGCTCTCCGCGGATCTGCACGTGAACGTTATGCGGCGTGCCTTCGGCCATGCCGTATGTCATTTCGAACGGCCCGTTGGCCAGCAAATCATTGAGTTCCTGTTTCCAAGTGCCCGATTCTTTTTGGATCGCGGCCAGTTGCCGGCGGATGTTTGCGATGGTGGCCAGGCGTGAATCGTTAGCGTTGTCCGCGACTTCGACCTGCGCCGCATCAAACGACGGCAACGGAACATCCCGGATGGCGAAATTGTCCGCGTCAAGCGATGGCCGCGCTCCATTGACGTGACCATAGCTGTCGATAAACGAGTAGTCGATAGTCCCGTCCCAGTGGGTCGCCAACTGTCCGTCAAATGTTGTTTTGGCCGCACTCGATGCAATCACGCCCCGATACGTCTTCGCCTTCAAATCAAGCGCAAGTTGAACCTGGTACCAGCTGCCGATCACCAAGCCGCAAACACTTTTTATCTCATCGCCGCTGCGACGGAAAAACTCTTTGCCATTAAAGAACAACTCGACCGCTGCCGATCGGCCGGGACCGTGTCCAAGATAATAGCGCCAGGCACCGTCTCCGCCCGCGGCCATATTTGCACAGCGGAATTCAAAGTTGACGAACAGGCGCCGGTTTTCATCGGCTTTCACGTTGCTGAGCGTTAATCCGAAACCATCGTAGGCTTCACGATTCGGCATGTGCAGGCCGAGCCGACCTGCTGGAAAGATGTTTCGGAACGGACTCTGCGAGGACAGCGAAACTTTTACAGCACTATTCGGGCCAGGATTCCATGGTCTGGCGGGCGGTGCGCC
>JBFILF010000514.1:0-3551 GCA_041599835.1 Pirellulaceae bacterium | reverse complement strand
TTGACAGGAAAAGCAAACGAACGAGCTTGCGACGCCGTGGGGGCGCATGTGGCGTCCTGTTGAGCGCTCCATCACCCGCGGGTATCGTACCAGTCGCGGCATTGTGCCAGTCGCGGGCATCGTAAAGTTACCGGGGCGATAGTTGGCCAGGCCAATCCAAACCAAATTTTCCAGCCGTGAGTGATATGTTGACGCGTTCCATTGCGCTGATGTTGGCCGTGATCGGACTGACGGCGTGTGCCCCACCGCCTCCAGCGGTTGCGCCGGGGCCCGAGGAAGCAACCGATACTCAGCTAACACCGGCCGCTCCCGGTGTGGGAAAACGCGGCCAGGAACTGGCCGGCCGCCAGGGCGCGCTGGTAACGCCAATCAACGCCTACTTCAACGCCCAGCAGCGGATCGCCTTTGAATTGCAGATTCCTTATGCGATGCGTTTGTTCGAAGCGGCCAACGGATTTCCGCCCCGCAATCACGACGAGTTCATGCGGGAAATCATTGAAGCCAATCAGATCAACCTGCCGGAACTGCCGGAGGGCGACGAGTATTCTTATGACCCGCTGCAAAAACAATTAATGGTCAAACAGACGCGACGAAAACCGGAAACACCCAAGTAGGTCGGTTCGTTTGGCAAGGCGGGCTACAACAGCGGCGCGAGCAACCGCGCACAGCTTTCCAAGAATCTAACTACCAAATGGGGGCTGGTTAACTCGGCGGCGGACACGACATGGGCCTGCTGCAGGTACGAACGCTGCAAGTTTTCCAGTTGTCGGGAAAACGGTGCTTCATAAATGGCCAGTGTGATCTCGAAATTCAGGTGAAAGCTGCGGGGGTCAAGGTTAAGCGATCCGAAAATGCAAGTATCGCCATCGATCGAGATCGACTTGGTATGCAGCATGCCCCCCTGGTACTGCGCCACCTGGACACCGGCGCCGACCAGTTCTCTCAGATAGGGCCGGGTCGCCAGCCGCACCAGCCGCGAATTGATGCGGTGTGGCACAATCAGGCTTACGTTCACACCACGGCGGGCTGCCGACAGCAATGCCATTTGCAGCGCATCATCGGGCACAAAATAGGGAGTCGTGATAATCAGATGATGATCCGCCATGTAAATCGCGTTTAACAGGATTTGGCGAATCGCGTCGCTCCGCACGCCGGGCCCGGACGGGATTACTTGCAGCGGTACTTCGCCGGGCTGCGGCAGCGCGTCCAAGCTGCGGTGGTCAGGTGGGTCCGCCGGATGGCCCGCCGATTCGAGTTGCCAGTCTTCCCAAAATGTCAGCAGCAAGCACTCCACGGCCGGACCCTCGATGCGGATCGAAGCGTCGATCCATTGTCCAAATCCGGCCCCTCGCTGGAAAATTTTGGGGTCGGCCATGTTTTGACTGCCCACGTGCGCGACGCGTCGATCAACGACGGCGATTTTGCGATGCAGCCGCAAATCAAATCGGTAAAACAACGCGCGAAACAAACCGACCGGCAGCGCAGCCCGGATCTGCACGCCCTGCTGGCGCAGTGCCTTGGCCTGCGCGCTCCGCAAAAACCCGCGACTGCCGACAGCATCCACGAGGATTCGACAGTCGACACCGCGCTCCGCCGCGCTGCCCACCGCTGCGGCCAATTCATCGGCCAGACCGCCTGCTTCCCAGATGTAGTATTCCAGCCAGCAACTGTGCCGGGCGCTATCAATGTCCGCGATCATCCGGGAGAAGATCTCGTCGGCCGTTCCGATTAACTGCAACCGATTTCCAGACAGCGGCGGGATGCCACATGCCGCCGTAATCAGTTGCGCCAATTGGGATGGATCGTTGCGCCGCGACGACCAGCAATCATACACGTACTGAGAAAGCTGATTCAGCCACCGCTGATTGTATTCGCGCAGGTGGCTGGCCCAAATCGCGCGGCGATTTCCCAACCGCGTCTCGCCCAGCAACAGGTAAATGACGGCACCAACCAAGGGAATGAGCAGAATAATCGTCAACCAGGCCAGCGAAATGCCCACGGAACGACGGCGCGTGATGACCCGCAACGAAAATCCGATCCGGATGCACCAATCCAGCGCGATCAACCAATAGGCCGGTGTCAACACCCGTCGTTCTCACTCATTGCGTCGTGGCACAGAATCGTCACTTCCGACTATACTCGTTTTACGTCATTCGTTCTGCACGCAAGCACGGGTTTTGCATGAGCCAGCCGGATTTCCGCCATTTCCGCATCATGACCTACAACATCCACAAGGGCATTGGCGGAGTCGATCGGCGGTATGATTTGAGTCGTATCACCGAGACCATCAAGCACTACGATCCGGACTTTTTATTGCTGCAGGAAGTCGACCATGGTGTTCCCCGTTCGCGATTTCAGCGGCAAACCGTGCGGTTGTGCGAAGAGTTGGGATACGGCTATCGCGCCTACCAGGCCAACGTCAGATTAAAAAAGGGCCATTATGGAAACGCCATCCTCAGCCGAGTACCGCTGACGGACACCTGGAATTTAAACTTGACGATTCCCTTGAAAAAACGCCGGCGGGCGCTGATCGCCAAAGCCAAAATTATGGTTAACGGGCACTGGCGGACGTTGCTGCTGTGCAATACGCATCTGGGGCTGGCAGGTTTTGAGCGCGTCATGCAGATCAGGAAACTACTCAATTACGACCACATCACGCATTTGCATCGCGCCACGCCAGCCATCATCGGGGGTGACTTTAACGACGTCTGGCGATCGTTAGGCCGCCGTTTGATGTCACCGAAAGGATTCCGCTGTGCCGTTGGAGATTCCAAGACCTTTCCAGCCATCATGCCGGTTCGCAGTCTCGATGCCATATACTATCGGGGCGACCTGGAATTGCGATCGAGCTTCGCCGGCCACACGCAGCTGGCGCGACGGGCCTCAGACCACCTGCCCGTCATCGCCGATTTCTCGGTGCGCAATTCGGCGCCCTGACGGCTTCATACCCGATTTGAAGGAAACATGATGGCTTCCGCAGTCCATGACGCTGCCCAGCGATTGGCCCTGACGATGAAGCGGTTGCAAGCCAAAGTGGTGTTTGCCGAAAGCTGTACGGGCGGCCTGGTGGCCGCCTCGCTGGCCCACATTCCTGGCATTTCGGAATGCCTGTGCGGCAGCGCGGTGACCTACCGCGAGACGACCAAGATTCAATGGTTGGGAGTGACCGCCGACGCCATCGCCAAACACACGGCCGTGTCACGCGAGGTCACTCGGCAAATGGCAGCCGGTGTCCTGCGGCATACCGATGAGGCCAACTGGTCCTGTGCTGTGACCGGTCACTTGGGGCCCGATGCTCCCACAGAACTGGACGGTATCGTGTTTGCCGCGTGGGCGCGGCGGACCGAGTTCGGAATCGAATTAGTGACTGAGAAGCAAATCCGGCTGAAACAGTCCAGCCGTGGCGATCGGCTAAACGAGGCGACACAGTTGACGCTGGCCGAAATGCACCAGACCCTCTCCGGCTCGACGCCAGGCACCTCGTAATGCTCGCGATATGGGGGCAGGAGCCCGGAGTCACTGGCGCCGCGTGGTTTGTTTTCGCAGCTTGC
>JBFILF010000513.1:0-3551 GCA_041599835.1 Pirellulaceae bacterium | reverse complement strand
TTTTTCGGGACGCTGGATCACGATCGTGCCGCTGGGAAGATCCTTTCGCAGTTGGACAAAATCGGACATAGCGGCATGATAGAATCTGTGAAACCGGTCGCTGCAATTTCTGGTTACTGTTTCACAAAGGCCGCATCGAACGCCAGGCTGCTCGGCGCGAAATCGATCTGCCGCGTATACTCGCACGCCTCCCGCGCACCAAATTCGCGATCCATCCCCGAATCTTCCCATTCGATAGAAAGCGGGCCTTGATACTGAATATCGTTCAGTGCGCGAATGATTTCCTCGAAGTTTACCGCCCCGCGCCCCGGCGAACGAAAATCCCAACCCCGCCGCGGGTCGCCGAACCCCAGGTGGCTCGACAAAATACCCGAGCGGCCATCTAGTGTCGTGATCGCGTCTTTGACATGGACGTGATAAATCCGATCCGGAAACGCGCGAATGAATTCCACCGGATCGACACCTTGCCAGTGCAGGTGGCTGGGATCGAAATTGAATCCAAACTCGGGCCGGTGATCGAGCGCTTCCAGGGTCCGGGCGGCTGAATGTAAATCGAACGCAATCTCGGTCGGATGCACTTCTAGCGCAAACCGCACCCCGCATTCGGCAAACACATCGAGTATTGGATTCCAGCGATCCGCCAGCAATTGATATCCCGCATCGATCATTTCGGGCGTCACGGGAGGAAACGCATAGTTCATGTGCCAGATACTGGAACCGGTGAATCCGTTGACGACGTCGACCCCGAATTTCCGGGCGGCGCGTGCGGTGTCTTTGACTTCTTCGGCAGCCCGCTGGTTGACGCCGTCGGGATCACCGTCGCCCCAAATCCGCGGAAGCAATATTCCTTGATGCCGCTCGTCGATCCGATCCAAAACGGCTTGCCCGACCAGATGCGTGCTAATCGCGTAGCAAGCCAAATCGTAACTTTCCAACAGCGAACGATGCTTGTCACAATAGTCGTCTTCGGCCAGCGCTCGATCGACTTCGAAATGGTCGCCCCAGCAAGCCAACTCGATTCCGTCGTAGCCGAAATCGTTGGTCATCCGCGCCATGTCTTGAATACTTAAATCGGCCCATTGACCAGTAAACAAGGTGATGGGTCGTGGCATCATTGGTTCCCCTTTTGAGTATTGGCAAATAAGAACGTTTAATTTCGTTGACGTAACGCGCACGTCAAGGACAAAACCGGCGTTGGCGGCGAGTTGATCTCAAAGTTCACAACCCCGGCATGCACGCTAAGTGAAAATGCGAAGCTTCCGGCAAATTTTAGGGCATTTTGAACTCGCTTGCACCTGACGGGCCAGCCAGACTTAAAACCGAATTTGAAAGATGTTGGGTGGAAAACAGAGCAGGGGAATGCTCAGCGAGATGACCCCCAACGCGAATCGAAAAACGCCCAGCGATATTGAATCGTCCTTGGTCGGAGGGTGCTGAGTGCCGACGACCAGCAACAGCAGTACCATCACGATTAAGTGGGGGATGCCGCGAAAAACCATAAACGCAATCGCCAAAACGATGATCGCTTCGGCGATCCAATGCGCGTATTTACCAAACAGCGCGTGAGTGATGTGCCCGCCGTCCAACTGGCCAACCGGAATCATGTTCAGTCCGGTGACCAAGCATCCCACCCAAGCGGCAGCAAAATACGGATTCAACTGGCTGATCCACACGCCCTGGCCGGTGCCAGGCTGGTAACCGGGCGTGCCCATCCATTCGATCAGCCAAACCAGAATGATCGGGCATTCAAAGGCCAACTGCCCGGCAGGTGCCGTGGTCAAATCCAGTTGTGAAACTCCAATTACGGCCAGGGGAAACGCCACAACCAGTCCGGCCAGTGGACCCGCGATCCCAATGTCGAAAATCTGTCGGCGGTCGGCTTGCATGCCTTCCATGCCGATTACCGCACCGAGTGTGCCGATTGGATTAAAGGGGAAGGGCAAAAAGATGGGCACCGTGGCCGGAATCCGGTAGATCAGCGTAGCCACAAAATGGCCCATCTCGTGCGTCAGCAGGATCGCCAGCACGCAACCCATGTAAATCAGGCCCTGATCCCAGTCGCGGATTAACAACCGACGCATCACCATCCAGTCGACGGAAGGTGCCAACGCGCCCTCGGGCCAGATGAACAGGTTGCCAAGTTCGTAGATTGGTTGCCAGTTGCTGATTCCCACCCAAAAGGTTGACAAGCAGGTGAGGACAAACAAAACCGTGGGAATCAGCAATCGTCGCTGGCGCGGGTACTGCGGTTGAGGCGGCGGCGCGCCGGGTTGGGACCCCTCGACCGCAGTCGTCTCCGGGTGTGGCTCAGTGAAATTGGTCCAATGTTCAGGCGGTGGGCCAGTCGAATCAGGCATTTCGCCAACATAACATAACCAGCCGCCTGGCGGCTATGGCCGGCCTCCGCGCAGCAGCGAACGGCAACCGCTAATGTTTGACAAACGTGAACTGGCCGATCAAGGCCCACATGCTGACAAACAATACCATAATGATTGAGTGCAATGACTCTACTGACATGATTGACCTCGGGGGGATGAGGAAGGAATCGTGAAACGTCCGTGTGGGCGCACACATCCATGCCGTGGCAATTTATCGGCGCAGCGGCCAATCAAAAAACAACAAAAACTTTTGGCGCCGCAGTTCGTGCGCAACCGCGCATGATTCGCTGAACGCGAAGATTTGCCCACACGAATCCGGCAGCACAGCCGCTACGGTTTTACAGCCCAAACAAACGCGGTGGCAAATTGAGGATCGACGACAACTGTTCAAAAGCCGCCGCAATCTCCATCGCCAACTGCGGATCGCGCAAGTCATCCTCAACCAACCGTTCCCGGTAATGACGGCGGACCCATGCCGTCAAGTCGTCGTGGAGTTGTGGCGTAAAAATAACGCCCCCATGCGTTGCCGCCAATTCGGGTTCCGTCAGCACAACCCGCAACCTCAAGCAAGCCGGCCCACCGCCGTTGTTCATGCTTTGCCGCAAGGGCAAAAATTCAACTTGATCGATGGGATTGTCGCCGGCCAGCAACTGCTCGGTACAGCGCCTGGCTGCCGCGTTCTCGGCACACTCCTCGGGGCACACCATCGTCATGCTGCCGCCGGGCCGGGTTAGCAACTGGCTATTAAACAGATAACTGCTCACCGCGTCCTGAATGGAAAGATCGTCAGTGGATAACCGGATCAATATCAGACGGTCGTGGCAAGTTTCCTCGTACTGCCGGGCCAGCTCCTGCACACGTGACAACGTTTCGACGAAAGCTTGCTCGTGAAACAAGAAGACGTTTTGATTTGCCACCGAGATGACGTCGTTGTGAAACACTCCCTGGTCGATCACCTGCGGGTTTTGCTGCACGAACATCGCCATCTTGTCGTTCAGACCGTGCCGCCGGGCAACCGCCGACGACGCTTGACGCGTTTGACGAGCGGGAAATTGTTGTGGCCGCGGCTGGCTGGCATCCAGCGCGTCGCGACCGTACACGAAAAGCTCGCAGCCCGGCTCGCCAAACTCGCGGCACAATCGGCTGTGATTGGCGGCCCCTTCGTCGCTGAGC
>JBFILF010000512.1:0-3557 GCA_041599835.1 Pirellulaceae bacterium | reverse complement strand
GACCATTTGACCTTGCGCACCACTCATTGGATCGCCGCCGATGAAAACCTGTTGGTTCAAGAATGGACACATGACGGAGAAACGCCGATTCAACTTGTCGTCAGCCACTGGGCCGGCCCACACCCCAATGCCGGCCAACTCCAATTCGATTCGTACTACGTTCGGATCCATCCGGATTCATCACGCAGCAAGGCCGCCGGGCGCGAAGGCGGCGTTTTGTGGACCACGCGCACAGTGGGCGAACCCACTACGCAATTCCGTTCGGCAACGTTGGCCACTGGAGTTGTCGGTACCGAAGCGACATTCATAGACGATCATATTCTTCGTTTGGAACTGGACCCCAACACCACCGTCCGCCTGGTGACGGCAGTCATCAGCAATCGCGATCACGCCCAGAATCGCAAAGCTGCCGTTGAACTGGCGAATGGTGCGAGCGTTGCCAGCCTGGCGGCGCGCAAACGCGAGCACGAAAAATGGTGGAACGACTTTTGGTCAAAATCGTCCGTGGAATTCGGTGATCCGGTGTTGGAAAAGTTCTATTACGGGTCGCACTACATCATGGCGTGTTGCTCACGGTCCGGCGAAGTTGCGCCGGGACTTTACGGCAACTGGATCACGACCGATACGTCGACGTGGTGGGGCGATTACCACTTGAATTACAATCACGAAGCGCCCTTCTGGGCCCTGTATTCGTCAAACCACATCGAACAGACCGAGCCGTACGACGGGCCGTTGCTGGATTTTATGCCGCAGGGTCGGCGGCTGGCCAAGTTGTATATGGATCGAGACGGCATCCTGTACCCAGTCAGTCTCGGGCCGGACGGCATGACGACCGCGCGGGAATACCGGCAACACCACTTGTTCCTGGGCCAGAAGTACAACGCGGCATACGGTGCCGTAAACATGTCGATGCGTTTCTATCACACGTACGACCGGCAATACGCCCAGCGGATCTATCCCTACCTGCTGGAAGTGGCCAGGTTTTGGGAGCAGGATTTAGTGTATGAAAACGGCCGGTACAAAATCGTCGAAGACTGCGTCAACGAAACGGACCAGCCGCCGGACGACGTCAATCCGATCAACTCGATGGGCATGGTGCGGATGGTGTTTCGAACGATCATCGACGTCAGCCGGGAACTTGATGTGGACGCCGATCGACGCGACAAGTGGCAACACATCGTGGAAAACTTCAGCGAGTTCCCCACATACCGGTACCAGGGCGCGACGGTTTTTCAAGGCGCCGAAAGCGGTGTCAGCGCCCATGGCGGCGAAGGCGGATGGGCGCTGGTCGAACACATCTGGCCGGCCGGAAACATTGGCTTGGACAGCCAGCCGCGCTGGCTGGAGATCTCCGCCAACACGATCCGGCTCAAACCGGCATGGAGGAGTTTCAATTGTTTTCCCATGATATTTCCCGCCGCGGCGCGGGTCGGCTACGATCCCGATCAAATCCTGCACACGTTGCGCGAGGCATGCCAGAGCAACAGTTTTCCCAACCTGTTCATTTTTTTTGGCGGGGGCGGTATCGAATGCGCCAGCGGCGTGCCGGCAACGATCAACGAAATGCTGCTGCAAAGTCACGAACAGGTGCTGCGTCTGTTTCCGGTATGGCCGCGGGAAAAAGACGCGCGATTTGTGACGCTGCGGGCGGTGGGCGCGTTTTTGGTATCTGCGGAATTCACGAACGGCCGCGTGGGTGAAGTGTTGATTTACAGTGAAAAAGGCCGCCAGTGTACCGTCCAGAACCCGTGGCCCAACCGCGCCGTTCAATTGATACGGGACGGGAATCGGGCCGAAGTACTTTCCGGCAACCGTTTTTCTTTCCCCACTTCCGTCGGCCAGACGATTTCACTTGTGCCGATCGACGGGTCTCGATAGCGTGATCGTGACGCCACGTTGCAATGTGGAAAGCTCGCGTTGAGCGACTTGCATCCCACCGGGCAACCATCCAGAATTGAGGGCGTTTTCGGGACAGGCGGCAATCGCCAACGAGTTCGGCGCGCGGGCAATAAACCACCGCAAATGATCTTAGCCGATGTACGGGGCAGTCTGATGAGTAAAGAAAAGGGCTCGGGTAGTCTTTGGAAGGCGTCGCCCAAACTGCGGCGATTCGCGCAGCAACACGCCGAGTCCGAACAAGCTCCCGAACAGATGACCGAGTGGCGGGCCAACATGGCGGTGCAGCAAGCCGCCATTAAATATGAAATGCCCGTGGCCTTGGAAGAGGCCCAGACCGAAAAGGTCATCGCGCGCGGGGCCGCCGCGCGGGCGCGCGGGGCAACTCAACCCAAAGCCCGGCTCAACGTTTACGTTCAACTCAACCGCGCGGAATATGATCGGCTCGTCAAGCAGGAAGAACAGCCGGCTTCCCATGCCACCGAAGACACTTTTCAAATCGATCTCGGCGGAAATCTCGGAGACGTCGACGTCGTTTTGAACGGCCTCGTGGGCACCGCGTCCGTCAACGAAGATCAACTGCAGACGCTGCTGGAGCACCCGGTCGTGGAATCGATCGACATCGGCGAAGCGGTGCGCCGGCCGCTGGTGATGCAGGCGCCGCAGACCGACGGACTCGACAGCGAACCGCAAATTCGACAGGTCGAATACGCGGACCTGCATCGGGGCGGGGCCAATGTGCTGATGGGAATTATCGACGTCGACGGCTTCGATTTTTCTCACGACGAGTTTCTCGACGAGAACGGCAAAACGCGATTCGTCGGCATCTGGGATCAGGGAGGCAGCGGACACCGACCGGCACCCTCGATTCGCGGCGCGGCTTCGTACGGATCGGAATTGACCCGCGACCATTTAAATCGGGCGATCGAGCTGTCCGCCCAGCACGGATTGGCTCCCTATCACATCGAGCCGCAATCGTCGATCGTCAGCGGATCTCACGGAACGCACGTGGCCAGCATCGCGGCCGGCAAAAGCGGCGTCTGCCCTCAAGCGGATATTGCGGCCGTGCTGATCGATCTGCCGGAAAAAGATCTGGAACGCAGCCGAACATTTTCCGACTCGACCCGCATTGCTGACGGCATTGCCTACCTGTTGCAAATCCAGCAACAAAACCCCGATCGTTACGAAGCGATTTCCATCAACATCAGCCTGGGTACCAACGGTCACGCTCACGATGGCACCAGCCTGGCCAGTCGTTGGATTGATTCGGAGCTGGGGGATCAAGGCCGCTGCATCTGCATCGCCGCGGGCAACGCCGGCCAGGACAAGCCCGAAACGGTGGATGACCTGGGATTCATCGTCGGACGGATCCACACCAGTGGAAAGCTGGACGCAGCGGGATTGACCAGAGACATTCATATCCAGGTTGCCGGCTTTCCGATTGAAGACATATCGGAAAACGAAATCGAAATTTGGTATGCCCCCCAGGACCGCATCAATGTTTCGGTGCGCCCTCCGAATGGCGGCAAGTGGTCCCAAATCGTCAAGCCCGGCGATGCGATGCACCAGGAAATTGCCCACAACGCCGCCGGCGACGAATTGGGAACAGCGATTTCGATTACCAGCGAAATTTATCGACTGGAAAACGGCCACAATCGCAT
>JBFILF010000511.1:0-3569 GCA_041599835.1 Pirellulaceae bacterium | reverse complement strand
GTCCAGCGGCACATCGGCTTCGCGGCTGCCTGAGTTTATTTCGTCGCTAATATCGAAACGCCAGCTGTTCACCGCTTGCGCCTCGGCATCGGACGATTGGATTTCGAACGCTTCCACGGCTGCCAGCATCTTGCCCGTTTCGGTTTGCACCAGGCGGATTTGTCCGTCGGTCCCGCCCAGGGCAATTTGTTCGCCGGACGGATCAAACGCCAATGCATAGACGCCGCACTCCGGCAATTCGACCGCCGACACCTGCTGCACGTCGCGGCTGGAGTATTCGTCAAGTTTTTGATTCTCCTCTGCTGTTCGCTGCGTGACGACTTTGCTCATGATCGCGCGGATGTCGTCCGGCAAAGACGTGTCGAACTCGTAAGAGTAAATCCGCACTGAACCGCGACGGTCGAGACTGCTGCCGACCGCGATGCGGCGCCCGTCAAGAGACACGCCGACGGCCTGAATCCGACCTTCCACCGCTGGCATTTTTCGGATCAGATTGGCGTCGTCACCGATCACTCGCTTGGTCAACCGGAACATGCGATAGACTTTGGCGACCCCATCGGCCCCGCCGATCAAGATCTCGTCGCGCTGCGGGTGTCGGGCCACGGCGGCAATGCCACCCTTTAAAACGCCCGGGGTGATCGAGGTCACGTTGTCGACAAATCGTTGTTCGGCCACCTCGGTCAATTTGCACGTCATGTCTCGGGCCACTGACACGAGATGCGTCCCGTCAACGGAAAACGCCGTGTCTCGAACCCAGTCTTCGTGCGCGTTTTGATAGAGCACTTGCTCGCCACTGTCTCGGTCAATTGCCCGAATAGCGGTATCTGCGCTGCCAAAGGCAACCGTCTGGCTGTCCGGTGACCAACTGACGCCAAACAGCGTGTCATGGGTCACGACGTGCGAGCGGACTTGTTCCAAGCTCTGTGAATTCCAGATTTGCAGTTCACCAAACTCGCCCGGCATGCCGGCGGCGACGGCCAGGAATTTCCCATCGGGCGAATATCGAATCGATTCAATGCGGGGCGACATCCCGATCAGCCGAGCCGCCACCTGGCGAGACGCGGTGTCGATCAAGATCACTTCGCTAAGTCCGCTGACCGCCAACTGCTGGCCGTCCGGAGAAAAATCCAGCGAGGTAATGACCGGCGGACGCGAATAGGTTGGAGGATGCTGCTGGTCATAGCGCGGGCGCGGTGGCGAATCGTTGACGGCGCCTTGTTCGATCCAGGTGGCAATCTTGTCGATGTCGGCCTGCGCCAAATGTGGCTTGTCCGGCGGCATCTCGGCGCTGCCATCGACCGGCGTGATCATCTCGACGAGATAACTACCTTCGGGGTCACCTGCCGCAATGGCGACCAGCCCACTGGCGCCGCCCGCCAATAGACCGTCAAAGCTGGTCATGTCGTAATCACCGTTTTTGCGGGCGCCTTGGTGACAGCCAAAACAGTTGGCTTGGAAGATCGGTCGAATCTCCCGCGCGAAACTTATCGTTTCCGGTTCATTCAACTCCTGGCCGCGGCTGGCCGTCGGCGCGCCTGCCAGCAAAACCGATGCGAAAAGGAAACTCTTCCAGAAGGATTTGCACGGGGTGACAGTCGTTAATAATCGCGCAGCGTCAAACACAATTCAGAACCAATCGGAGCATGAGGTGGGAATGTGTCGGTTCGTATTTTCTGACCCTACCATGATCGTTAATCCGTGCGGCGACCGCAACTACAGATGAACGGCCGCAGGGATAGTTTAACGGCCGGGTGGGGGCGCAATTCTAACCCGTGGCCCGAACGGTTAACGGCAATCCTTGGGCCTGGGTGTCCGATTCTGGCCGCGCCCGCATTGCGTTTGTCGCACTTGAATCAAAGGACCAAAACCGCCCCGAACGGTGGGCCTTGGCTCGTTCGAAACAATCTCGAATGCGATGCGTTAACAGCTCAACCAGTTTGTCGTCTGAAATGTTTTCGTAGTCCGCATGGGTGATGGGCCGGCCCACAAACATCGAAACGCTGGCGGCCCGGGGCGTCATTCGGGTTCGCGGCCAAGCCTGAAAAGCGCCGTCAAAGCCAACCGGAACCAGCGGCACGCGGGTCCGTCGGGCGACGGCGCAAAATCCTGGTTTGAGCGGCGTCATTTCGCCATCGAACGTCCGCTGGCCTTCCGGAAAAATCAAAACCAGTTCACCGCGCTTCAACCGTTTCAGTGTCTCGCGGATCCCGCCCAGACCCATCCCGGTTTTGTCGATCGGAATCGCATCCAGATGCTCGATAATCCACTTCAACGGTTGATGTCGGAATAGCGTTTGTTTGGCCAGGTAGTTCATGCGGCGATTGCACGTCATCCCCACCAGCGGCGGATCAAGATTGCTTTGGTGGTTGGCGCAAACCAATGCGCCGCCGGTATGCGGATAATGCTCGCGCCCAAAACAACGCACCTGCAGCGCGAGAATCCCCGTCATGCGACACACCTCGCGCAACACCGCATAGCTGGTGCGTTGCGACCAGGGGCGTTGTTCGGTTTCCGCTTGCATGTCCATGCTGGATAGATTTGAGCGGCGTGGCCCAGCCGTCGTAGCGGCGCGCGCACGTGGCCCTCAATTCAGTTTTTTAAGTTGCGACTTGACACGAGGATTTCCAATTGATCGAGCACATCGTCGATGCTGAGGTTATCCACATAAATGACCACGGCATCATCGGCCTTGACCAGCCGGCCCACCTTTCTGGTTTCATCGCGAAGGTCTCTGATTTTCTGTTCGGCAATCACCACGTCCAAATCGATATCTTCTCCCGCGCGTTTCAGCTCGCGCCATCGCCGCTCGGCCCGCACCGTTGCCGAGGCCGTCAGGAACACTTTGCATTCCGCCTCGGGAAACACCACCGTTCCTTGGTCTCTTCCCTCACAAACAAAGTTGCCTTGCACGGCGATCGATCGTTGCAGATCGACCAGGAATGCCCGCACGCGCGGATTTTGCGCGACGACTGAGGCATTCTGTGAAACTTCTGGCGATCGCAACAATCCCGTCACGTCTTGACCATTTAGAATAACTTGGCTGTCGCTGATTTTCAGGTCGATCTTTTCAATTAGCTTGCCGACCTCCTCTTCGTCGCGGATATCAACCCATGATTGCATTGCCGCCAACGCCGCCGCGCGGTACATCGCACCGGTGTCCAAAAACTGAAATCCCAGCCGTTCAGCCAATCGCTTGGCGACGGTGCTTTTACCGGCGCCGGCGGGACCATCAATTGTGACGATCATTAGCCTTCCCCGCTTTGCCAAACTAGCTCGACGCAAGCCAACTCGTGCCCCCCCAGCGGTAGCCGGCAAGACGAGCCGTCGACGGCGAGCGGCTCCAGTTGGTTGCCGGCCAGGTCCATGCGGGTGGCCTCCCGCAACGGTTGAATCGTATCCAATTTTAGCCCTCTTGCTTCGCGGCCTTCCGTTTCTTTGATGAGCACGCGCAAACGTGTTGGATGAGTCGGCTGACCGTCGTCCAGTCCGTTTTCCGGCCAGCTCCAATCGATGGCCATCACGTTTTTGCAATTCAGGTGAAATAGCCAGCCGTTCTCGCCGGAACGCGG
>JBFILF010000510.1:0-3584 GCA_041599835.1 Pirellulaceae bacterium | reverse complement strand
GGCTCCACACCTGATCGGGCTGGACGCATTGCAACTGGGTCCGCTCAATCAGCGGATGGATGCGGCGCTTAAGGGCCACCCATACGTCAAATCGGGAATCGACATGGCTTGCTGGGACTTATTGGGAAAGGCCACCGGACAGAGCGTTTGCCAGTTGCTGGGCGGTGCGTTTGGCGACGACTTTGTGCTGTACCGCGCCATCTCGCAGGAATCACCCGAAGCCATGGCGGCCAAGGCCGCCGGTTATCGCAACGAGGGGTATCGGCGGTTTCAACTCAAAGTCGGCGGTGACCCGGCCACCGATATCCAGCGGATCAATCAAGTTGCCCAGGCACTGCAGCCTGGCGATCGACTGATCGCCGACGCCAACACTGGCTGGTTGATGCACGACGCGGCGCGGGTGGTGCGCGGCGTGCGCGACATCGATGTCTATATCGAACAGCCCTGCTTGTCGTACGAGGAGTGCTTGTCGATCCGCCGCCGCACCGATCATCCGTTTGTGCTCGACGAGTCGATTGACGGCATGCCCGAATTGTTGCGGGCTGCCGGCGACCAGGCGATGGACGTGGTTAACATCAAGATCAGCAAGTTCGGTGGCTTGACCAAGGCCCGGCTGGCTCGTGATCTGTGTGTCTCACTGGGGATCGCGATGACGATCGAAGACAGTTGGGGAGGGGATATCGTCACGGCCGCCATCGCCGCAATCGCGCACAGTACGCCGACCGAATACTTGTTTACCGCGACTGATTTCAACAGCTACGTCACGGTCAGCATCGCCGATGGAGCACCGCAGCGGCAAAACGGGCGAATGTCGGCGTCCAGCGATCCGGGATTGGGAATTACGCCGATAATGGACGTGCTTGGACAGCGTGTGTTAGACGTTAGCTAAAAAAAACTCAGCCGCCATTGGGCAAGGGATAAGCTCAAGCAGCCGTTGCCACCTGGCTCGAGGTCATCTCACACGCCACGTCATCACGGGTCGGCGGTTTCCGTTTCAGCCGGTTCGAAGCCGAATTCCTTTCCTTTGTCGACAGCCGGGATGCCTTCGGCCATCCACTTGGGCATCGGTTCATCCTTGAGGTAATGATCGAAAAACTGTTGCATGCGGCGTGCGAAGTCTTTGCGATTTGCATCACCCATCACCCAGTGCGGATCACCGTTGTAGTTGAGCATCCAGGCCGGCTTTTCCAAGCGCCGCATAGCCACAAACAATTCGATGCCCTGGTACCAGGGGACGGCCGTGTCCTGGTCGTTGTGCAAAATCAACAGAGGCGTGGCGATCTTGTCGACAAAAAACAGGGGTGAGTTGTTGATGTATTTGTCGCGCGCCTCCCACAACGACTCGCCAATCCGGCTTTGAGTTCGCTCGTATTGAAACATGCGGCTCATGCCGCTGCCCCAGCGGATGCCGCCGTAGGCACTGGTCATATTGCTGACCGGTGCGCCCGATTCGGCGCAGGCGAACACATTGGTTTGCGTCACCAGATAAGCGGCCTGGTAACCGCCCCAGCTGTGACCCTGCATGCCGATGCGCTGCTCGTCCACAAATCCCTGCTCGATCAGATGGCGCACGCCCGGCAGCACGGCGTTGGCGGCACTGGGACCCGGTTGTCCCGTCTTGTAAGGAATATCCGGGACAAACAACAAATAGCCGCGACTGACATAAAAACTGAAATTGATGGTCGAGCGACCGGCGGCAGGCACGTGATGACGGTGCAGGTTGTCCGAGTTGCGTTCGTAAAAGTACACCATCATCGGGTACCGCTTCGTCGGATCAAAACCATCCGGCTTGTACAGCAGTCCGTCCAACGGTTGTCCATCGTCAGCGTTCCAGCGAACCAGTTCCGCGGAACCCCACAAGTATTCGTGTTGTTGGGGATTGACGCGGCTGATCCGCCGCAGCGATTGAAACTTGAGCGTACTGGCCCACAGATCCGGGAACCGCTGAAACGTGGAACGTGTCAGCATCACCGTATTGGCGTCGCGGGCTTTGCGCAGGCCGCCAACACTTTCATCCAGCCGAATCAGTTGCTGCGGCGGGGACTGGTCGCCCAGTTCAAGCCGGTAATAGCCTGACGCCTTGGTCTCGTGCACCAGTGCCGACAACACAAGCGGCTGGCCCGGATCGATCGATCGTTGTTCGTTGTCCAGCCGCACGTACCGGAAGCGGATCTGTTGTTGGCGGCCGTGACCGCCGGTGATGCACAGCGGTTTCTTCTTGCCGGACGGATCAACTTGCCAGATGTCCCAGCGGTCGTAAATCAAAAATCCCGCGTCGTCGTCCAGCCAGCCGCCGCGGCCATAGGGTCGCGGGGGCGACGGCGTGTCATGCAGCTCGTTATACAGTGGAAATTTGATGCCCCGCGTCAGATCGACCGGCTTGCGTTGCTGGGTCGACATGGCAAACCATTTTTTCTGGTCGGGGTCGTACCAGGTAATGTATTTGCCCTGCGGCGAAAGCGACGCGCTCGAACGGACCCGTTCCAGTACTTTTTGCGACTCGCCGGTTTTCAGGTCCACCAGGTACGAGTCATAAAAGGGCGGGAAATCCCAGGAACGCATTTTTTCATAGTTGATCGGCGACTGCCCCACGGCCACATCGGACTTGGATCGCGGGTCGATAACGACATTGGGAATGTCCTTGGTCGCCAGCTGGATGATCTTTTTACTTCGCAAGTCATAAGCCGCGCGGTAACTGCGGCGGCGTTCCATCTCCGCTTGCAACAGCTGCTGCGGTTGCAATAGCGGATCCTGCCAATGCCAGATATCGAGTTTTGCTTGGGGCTCGGCATCCTCATCCTCTTCCGGTTCGGGTGGTTCATCCCGCCGCGGTGCAGTGCTAAACAGCAGCCGCCGGCCGTCTTCAGTGAACACGGGCATGGCCGTTGAGGACACCCGCCAGTCGTCCGGGATTCCTGCGGAATCGTGCCCGGCAATTCGCTTGGCTTCTCGTTGTGGATACTTCCAGTGATACAGCGACCAATTCGGTTGGTCCGCTTCGTAATCGTCTCGGTCCGTCAAGAACGCTAATGATTTCTCGTCCTCGCTAAACGCGAGTTGGCTGTAGTTGCCGCGCCCCTGAGCCACCTGGATTGATTTGCCGTCGGTCAGGTTGACGACGACCACGCCGTCGCCTTCGGGTTGTTCAGCTGACGTGGTGAATGCCAGGCGGGCGCCATATTTGCTGAACCGAAAATTCACGACATGGGGAAAACGCCGTTCGACATGCGAATTGAGATCGCGCAGCACCAAAGTTTTGCCGGCCGGTTTTTCTTTCTTTTTGGTTTGCTCGTCTTCCGCCGTTTCTTGGCCGGGCTCGGGTTCCGATTCAGTTTGCTGGCCGGTTTCCTGCGAGGATTGGGCCTGGCCCTCGGCCTGGACTTCGGGCTCTTCGGGCTTGGGCTTCGGTTCGGGCTTGCCAGGCGTCGGGCGCTTGAGACCTTCGGGTGTGATCTGGTAGGTCTCGGTGACTTTGGTCGTGGATTGGGAGACCGTTTCCTCGTCGGCCTGTTTAATCAAAGTAAAGGCAACCCAGCCGCCGGCTCTTTCAGGGATTGCGGTTGCGGCAACTCGATCGATGGTGC
>JBFILF010000509.1:0-3592 GCA_041599835.1 Pirellulaceae bacterium | reverse complement strand
CTTGAAACACTGTGCCGTCCCAGCTCAATGCACACGCGCGACGTCACGCCACTGCCGGCGAAAAAATCCAACACAACTGAACCGGGATAGGATAAGGACTTGACCAGTCGCCGCACGACGTCACACGGTTTTTGAGTGGGATGTCCAACGCGCTCCAGCGCATTGCCGTTGAGCCGGCCGATTTGCCACACATTGGTCGGGTTGCGCCCTTTCTGAACGCTTTCCGGTTTCAGTCGTTTATCGCGCAGATAGGCCAATTTGGTTTTTTCGTCGTAAGGTTCGCGGACCGCATCCAGATCGAACCAGTATTTTCGTGATTTGGCGAACCAGGCGATCTCCTCGTGTCGATTGGCAAAGAAACGGTGTGCGCTCATCCCGTTGGGGTAATGCCACACGATCAAGTTGACCAATCGCATGCGGCTGGTTTCCCGCAAATGGGACAGGATGGTCAGCAGATCACCCGAGCCCGCTTCGTCCTGGAACTGCAGGCCGCCAAACACGGCGATGCTGCCCGATGGTGATAAAACTCGCTCCGCTTCGCCCAGCCAATTGGCGGCCCACGAGCGATAACACTGGTGGTCATCCCAATCGGCCATGTTGATGTTGTAGGGTGGATCGCAAACGATCAGCTGAACGGATTCGTCTGGAAGCCGAGACAACAAATCGCAACAGTCGCTGACGATCACGCTGTGATACGTTTTGGCGGGACGCGTGATCGATAAGTGCGACGAATGCTTTCGGCCGCTTTTGGCCATCGTGTTCATCGCCATGTGACCCGAATTGCGATGAGAACGGTTTGCCATGGTTGATTCCTTTTTCCAGGCACGCCACGTTGGCCGCTGGAGACCGGTAAGGCGGCCTGGATCGACGCCGTTGACGTTTGCGTGGTGGCCAACAGGTTCACACAATTTCCGATTTCGCGAAACAGCAGAAATTGAAACCGATTTTGTATTCGGTCGCGCGGCCGCGATTTTGACTGCAGCCCAGCAGGGGCATCATCTGGAACAAGCCGGGAGAACGTGATAATCTAAATTTTTAGTTGCCGCCCCAATCGGGCGGACCTGCCGTCAAGTTGACACGTCAATGGACTATCAGAATTACCGTAATCCTCTGATCAGCCGCTACGCGTCGCCGCACATGTCGCAATTGTTTGGCGACCAAAAAAAATTCAGCACGTGGCGGCGGTTGTGGCTGGCGCTTGCCGAAGCGCAATCCGAATTAGGCTTGGACATCAGCTCGAATCAGCTAGACGAGATGCGCCAGTGCCTGGACGACATTGATTGGCAGGCGGCGGCGGATTACGAAAAAAAATTGCGGCATGATGTGATGGCGCACGTCCACACGTTCGGCGATGCCTGCCCCACCGCTCGTTCCATCATTCACTTGGGCGCGACCAGCTGTTTTGTCACGGACAACTGCGATTTGCTGGTTTTTCGGGACGCCCTGCAATTGGTGGCGGCGCGAATGGCTCGCGTGATTGCTCAACTGGGCGATTTTGCCACGCGGCATCGCGACAAGGCGTGCCTCGGTTTTACCCATTTGCAGCCGGCCCAGCCGACGACGGTTGGCAAGCGCGCTTGCCTGTGGGCAGCTGATCTGGCCAGCGACCTGGTCGATCTCGAATATCGCATCAAAAACTTGCGAGCCCGCGGCGTCAAAGGCACCACCGGTACGCAAGCTAGTTTTCTGAAGCTGTTCGATGGCGATCACGACAAGGTTGAACAACTTGATCGAAACTTTTCCCGCAAGATCGGTTTTGCCTCATCCTACCTCGTCACCGGGCAAACGTATTCGCGCAAAGTCGATTCACAGATACTCGACGTGTTGTCCGGTATTGCCCAGTCGGCCCACAAATGCGCCACGGATCTTCGGCTGCTGGCCAGCCGCAAGGAATTGGAAGAACCGTTCGAAGATCGCCAAATCGGCTCATCGGCCATGCCGTACAAACGAAATCCCATGCGGAGTGAGCGGGTGTGTGCGCTGGCGCGCTTTGTCATCAGCCTGCAAAGCAGCACCGCACAAACACTGGCCACCCAATGGATGGAGCGGACTCTGGATGATAGCGCCAATCGGCGACTGGTGATTCCCCAAGCCTTTCTGGCCGTCGACGCCATCCTCGTGCTGTTGGTCAATATCACCGATGGCTTGGTGGTCCACGAAAAAGTCGTAACGAAAAACTTGAATGACGAGTTGCCGTTCATGGCGACGGAAAACATTCTCATGTTGGCTGTGGCCGCTGGCGGCGATCGCCAACAGCTGCACGAAGTCATACGCCAGCACAGCGTGGCCGCTGGACAAGCCGTGAAGCAATCGGGTTTGCCCAATGATCTGGTCGATCGTTTGAAATCCGACGCCGCGTTGGCCGGCGTTGACATCGATTCGGCGCTGGCTGTCGAAGATTTTATCGGCCGCGCGCCGCAGCAAGTCGATGCGTTTATCGAGCACACCGTGCGGCCCATTGCGGCGCGATACCAGGATCCGCCGGAACCTGTTGAACTTAACGTTTAGCGGCCAGTTAGCGGGCGAACCATGAACCAACCCGGTACCCCCGACAACATTGCCGCCATCCAACGCCGATACCAGGACGAAATCCGTCGGCACGAGTCCACGATCGAGAAACTGCAACGGCAATGGAAGTTCTGGTCGCTCGTTCGCGGATTCTCGTTTCTGGCATCGATTGCGCTGTTGATTTGTGGATTGGCCAGCCTGTGGCAGTTGCGGACGACCTGGTTCTGGGCGTCCGCCACGGTTTTTGTGGGTTTTCTAGTGGTCGTGTTTGTGCACGATGGGATCGACGCCAATTTGAAATCATCTCGCATATGGCTGCGGCTCAAACGCTGGTCGCGGGCGCGTTGGCGGCGTGATTGGCAACAGCTCAAATACGAGCCGCCCTTGGTCCCTGACGAATTTAACGCGTTGGCGAGTGACCTGGATTTGTTCGGCGAGTCCAGCCTGTTTCAGTTGCTGGGCGACGTCGAATCGCCATTGGGCGTGGAACTGCTTCGCCAATGGCTGTTTTACGGCGCCGACGTTTCGCAAATCGAACGACGCCAGCAGGCCGTTCGGCAATTGGCCAAGTGCGATTCATTTCGCGAGCGACTGCGATACCTTTGCCATATCTTGAGCGCGGGCGATGGCGGTCCGCGCGCCTTGTTGGCGTGGGCCGAAGCACCAAAACAAGTGGACCGGCGCGGCATCTTGGTCGCACTGGCCCGCTTCCTGGCGGCCGCCATGGCGGTAGCTCTGTTGGCGGTGTTGACCGGAATCATCCCGCTGACGGCCGGTGGACCACTGCTCATGGTTTTGCTCACCTTGAACTTTTTCATGACCGTCATATTCGCCGGACGTATTCACGGTTTGTTCAACCAGGTTTCAACTCGGCACGGTGAAATCAACCATTACATCCAGATTATTCGTCTCATTGAAAAGCAAAAATTCGACAGCCCCTTGCTTGCCGACTTGTCGAACGAGCTGTTTGACCCCGCCGCCAATGTACTACAGGGAACCAGCCGGCTGGGCACCATCGCCTGGATTGCCAACTTGCGGCGACACGGCTTTCTGTTCATTGCGTATTTGTTCCTGCAGTTTTTGT
>JBFILF010000508.1:0-3596 GCA_041599835.1 Pirellulaceae bacterium | reverse complement strand
CGTTCGGCAAAGTTGTACTTGTATTATGGTTTTGCTGGCGTCATCATGAGCAAAGTGGCGGCCAGGCGGCTGGGTGGTGACCGCGCAGTGCCGCTGGACCGCCGAAACATGGTCGGCGACACCTCGCGTGGCTAGCGCGCCGATTCAATGGGAGCAATTGTCTTTGTTAGTGGGACCGGTTTTCAGCCGAGAAGCTGTCGTGGCGCCGCGGCGCCGCCGCCATTACATCTTGCGCGGCGTCTACGCGGGCTCGTTGCTCTTATTGATGTGCACCGCCTGGATGCTGCTGGCCGGGACGCAGATTATCCGGAACGTGGGTGATATGGCGCGGTTTGGCGCCATCCTGTTTCAAATTCTGGCACCGCTGCAGTTGATTTTGATCCTGTTCATGTCGGCGGTGCAGGCGGCTAGCAACGTCTCCGTGGAAAAAGACCGCCAAACCCTGATTTTGTTGTTGATGACGCGGCTTACCAACAGCGAACTGGTGTTGGGAAAGCTGTTTGCCAGCCTTCTCAACATCGGTGTCATGCTGATTACGGCGTTGCCGATTTTCATGTTAATCGTGTTGTTCGGCGGCACCTCGTTTCAGCAGGTGGCCTGGGCGTTCGTCGTGACGGCGGTGACCGCGCTGGCGGCCGGCAGCCTTGGATCCACAATCGCTTTGTGGCGGGAAAAGACGTTTCAGACGCTGGCATTGGTGGCGTTGATCATTGCGTTTTGCATGGGACTGGCCGAAGCCGTGGCACTGTGGGATGGCGAGATCATGGGCGTCCGCGGCGTCCACGTGGCGGCGGCGACCAGCCCCGTACGGGCCATTCTGGCCGCGGGCAGCCCGTCGGTGGCCAGTGAGTGGCCGACGGATATCGCCCCCTTCCTGGTCGTGATGATTAGCGTATCGCTGGGTTTGAACGGTCTGGCGATTGCGCGGGTCCGCGTGTGGAATCCCAGCCGCGACGTTCGACCCGGTCAGCACGAAACCGAAGCAACGACGTCAATCTGGTCGGACCCGTCGGCCAGCCAAGCCAATCCGCCGGGCGACTCAAGTTTCCTGGCGGCGACCAGCCGCGACGAATCGCTTCGCGCCGGCCACGTCGATGCCCGCGTCCGATCGGCGGAAACGAAAACACGCCGCGTGTGGGACAACCCGATCCTGTGGCGGGAAATGTGCACTTGGGCATACGGCAGGAAAATTATTGTCATCCGACTGGCCTACTGGCTACTGTCGGCATTCGTGTTCTACGCGCTCTATTCCCTGTTGCAATCCGGAGCTGCCGAAGCGGGTCCATCGATGTCCGCCGTGGAAATCCCGTGGGCGGCCCGACCGTTGGCGCCGTTTATGTTGTTGAGTCTGGTCATGATTAACGCGCTGGGCGTAACGTCGTTGACCAATGAGCGAGACGGTCGTGCCCTGGATTTATTGTTGGTCTCCGATCTGTCGCCAAAAGAATTCTTGTTTGGCAAGCTGGGCGGTGTACTGTACGTCACCGCCGACGCCGTATTGATGCCGTTGGTGATGTGCGTTTATTTGTGGACCCAGGGCATTATTTCATTGGAATACCTGGCGTATTTGATGATCGGGCTGCTGGTATTGGATGTTTTTGTGGCCGTGCTCGGATTGCATTGCGGCATGATATACGCCAACAGCCGGCAGGCCATTGGTGTGAGTTTGGGGACGGTGTTTTTTCTATTTTTGGGCGTGGTCACCAGTATGGTGCTGATGGTTTCTTTTGCGGGCAATGTCGAAGCTCAGATCACGCCGTTTCTGGCTTGCATCGTGGGCGGTGGTGTCGGATTATACATGGCGCTCGGTTCCCGCAATCCGTCGGCCGCACTGGCATTGGCCTCGGGCATTTTGCCGCTGGCCATGTTTTTTTCGATCACCAGTTTGCTGTTAGGCCGCTACCTGTCAGTGTTGTTGGTGATGGCGTTTACTTACGGATTCACGACGACCGCCATGATCATGCCGGCGCTGGGTGAATTCAATATTTCCATGGGTCGACTTAGAACGGCCGAGGATGAATAGCCTGTCGGAATTGGCGCCATGGCTGACGGTCATGGTCGTGCTGATCGGATGTTCGGGGTTTTTTTCGGCCAGCGAGGCTGCGCTGTTTTATTTGCGGCCGGCGCAACGGCGGCGTTTACGCACGGGCACCGCGTCCGAACGCATGGCCAGCCGCCTGCTGGACGATCCGGACCGTTTATTATCGGCGGTGTTGTTTTGGAACTTGGTGGTCAACATTGCCTATTTCGCGGTGTCATCGGTTTGCGCCCTGAAAATCGAAAACGAGCTCGATTTGGGTGAGGGGGTGGTATTTGGTTTTGCCCTGGTGTCGTTGTTGGCCATTATTTTTTTCAGTGAAATGCTGCCCAAGAGTTTCGCCGTCAGCGTGCCGGCGTTCGTCACCCGGTTGATCGCATTTCCCTTGTCGCTGATGGTGCGCTTGGCGGACCCGATTATGCCGACGTTGCGGGGCACCATGCTGGTGTCCAAACGGTTGCTTTGTCCACGGTTCGCCGTCGAACCATATATGGAAGTGGCGGATTTGGAGCGGGCGATTCAGATCAGCGGTCAGGATCCCTCGTTGATCAAGGAAGAGCAAACGGTATTGCAGAACATCGTCCAGTTGTCAGACATTCGCATCGACGAATGGATGCGGCCGCGGTCGCAATTTCGGTTGTTCCACCCGCCGGTTCAGTTGACGGATTTGCGGGGCTCGGTTCCGCCGAGCGGATATGTGCTGGTGACGGAACCGGGCAGCGATGAAATTGAAAAAGCATTGCGGCTTGACAGCCTTTATGCCGGGCCGCCGGATTCGATCGACTCGCTGGCGGTGCCGGTCGTCTATTTGCCGTGGCGGGCAACGGTAGCCGACGCGCTGGAACAAATGCGACAGCTGGGCCGCGAGGTCACGGCGGTGGTCAACGAATACGGCGAGACCATCGGCATTCTGTCCATCGAGGACGTATTGGAAACCGTGTTTACCATCGACCCGAGTCGCAGCAAACGCCTGTTGGATTTAAATCCGATCCACAAGATTGACGCGGGGCGTTGGGCGGTTGCCGGGATGATGAGTCTGAAGCGGCTATCCCGCTACTTTCACGTCGAAATCCCCCCCAGCCGCAGCGTGACGATAGCCGGGGTGCTGCAGGAAGTGACTCAAAAGCTGGCCGAACCGGGCGACACCTGCCGTTGGGGACCGTTCCAATTCAAGGTAATTGAGGTGCGACAGCCGGAAATGGTTCTGGTTGAGCTGCGATATTTGAACGACGCGGAGGAGGCATCGGGATGATCTGGGCGGCGTTGATATTGCTGCTGGTCGGAATCGCGCTGAGCGCATTTTTCAGCGGCAGCGAAACGGGATTCTACCGGGCCAGTCGCGTGCGGCTGGTCATGGACGCATTGGAAGACGACGCCACGGCCAAACGATTGTTGTTTTTTGCCAATCGCCCGCCGTTGTTTGTCGCGACCTCGTTGATCGGCAACAATGCCGCCAACTATTTGACGTCACTTTCCATCGTGTTAGGTTCCAAAGCGCTGTTGGGCGCCGGCGCGACCATGGAAATGCTGGCTTCGATCTGCTTCTCACCGGTTATTT
>JBFILF010000507.1:0-3607 GCA_041599835.1 Pirellulaceae bacterium | reverse complement strand
TTGCGGTACCGGTCGCCGATATTCTGATATTCGCCGTACACGTTGTGCGGACGAAAAATCACGTAGTCCAGTCCAAACATTTCGTGACTGCATTTGAGTTCCTGCTCGACGGCCAGCTTGGCGATGCCGTACGAGTCCTCGGGCTGTGGGATCATGTCTTCGCGCATCGGCAGCTGGTTGGCGCCGTACACGGCGATTGAGGATGTGAACACGAAACATTTCACGTGGTAATTCACCGACGCGTTGATCAAATTGACGCTGCCGATCAGGTTGTTGTGATAGTTATATCGTTTGATGAAATGGCTAAGCCCTTCAGCGGCGTAAGCGGCCAGGTGATAGACGTAATCAAAACCGTGGCGCGAAAACAACTGATCCACCAGCGCGTGGTCCAGGATGGAACCTTCCACGAAGGTCGCATCGGCGGGAACGTTTTCGCGAAATCCGCCGCTCAAATCGTCCAACACCACGACCTCATGCCCATCGGCCAATAGATCGCGGACCAGGTGCGACCCCATAAAACCCGCGCCACCGGTAACCAGGCTGATCATCTCGTCTACCTTTACGGGCGAGTGGGTTTGACATTTTCCGACAGGCCCGCAGGGTCGTACGGACTCCACAACATGTTCTCGTCATCAACCAGGTGCCAGCGCCAAACTTTTCGATCGGCAAAGTATTCGATCAATTTTGCGTTTTGTGCTTCGCCCATGTCTCGAGCCCAGACGACCGGCGCGCGGTCAATCTCGGCGCGATTGTAAACCCATTCGTCGACAATCCGGTAATTCGGGTCGTACGAGACAAACACCAGATGCGGTCCCGCACGGCCCTCCAACTGGCTGAGGGCGAACTGGTGCGGATGCAACCGCGTGGGCTTTTGCCAATCGATGACGGTCGGAATCAGTTTCAAGATCGCGAAAATCAACACAGCCCGGCCAAGCAGCAGTCCCCAACCGCGACTCCGCTGCCAAAGGCGCAATTGCCGCAGACACTGAACATTGAGCGCCAGAAACAGCGCCACGATGGGGGCCAAGTAATGCGGATACATCCAGGACGTTGCCAACGGCGTTTGCAATACCAGAATGCCGGCGACCAGTGCTGCCGCGAATCGAAACCACGGTCGACGCCAAACCCAAGGCAACGCCAACAAACAAACGCCCAGCGCCAGCGGCGTGAAATCCCACAACAATCGAAACTTGCGACCCAGGTTCGCCAGATATTCCCCCGGCTCGCGCAATGATAACTGCCGCTGGCGGCCCCACTGATCATAGAACTGTTCCATCCGCGGATGGTTGTATTGCGGCGGTGGCGGCGGTTCTTGCCAAATCAGCAGCGACGACGCCGAATACGTTTGATCGTGCACCTTGTACGGCAACGACAGCCCCTCACCGGTCACCGCCTGGTTGTAGGCGGCAATCGACCACAAACCCAACAGCCCGATGCAGCCAACCGGCACCGCGACCTGCCGCCACTTGCGACGCCAGGTGATATCGCCCGAGTTGAACCACCAGACCAACAGGGAAATGGCCACTGGGATGCTCGCCAACAGCCCTTCCAATGGCCGCGAATGCGCCAGCACCACCAGGCCAACTCCCAACAAACAGCTGTCGACCGTTTTCGGTTCGCGCCAGATGCGACGCAAGGCGCCAAACACCAGTGCTCCACCCAACAGTGCAACCGCGCCGCCCCAATACGATTGTCCCCAGGTTCGCAGCAACGGCGCGTGGCAGGCCACAACCAATCCGCCCATGGCGGCCCAGTGGGGCGACAACCATCCGCGAAACATCCAGTAAACCGCCGCGCAAGCCACGGCCAGACTGATCCACGCTCCGACAATGGCGTGGCCGGTCAACCATTGTCCAAGTGCCAGGGCCATTCCATTGCCGGCCGGGTACTTGGACATGTAACTGGGTTGAGGAAGTACGTGATAGGTCTCGAAGTGCTGCCAAAACGGATGCGTGGGATTGGTGATGCGGCCATGGGCAAACGTGTCGCTTGCCAACAAATAAGAAAACTCATCGTGCGTCCACGGCAGCGGATAACGCATGGCGGTCAACAGCGCGCTCAACCCCAACGACAATCCAACGATCACGGCGCAACACAACCAGGGTCGATGGGCCAGCCGGCGAACCCGGCGCTTCAATCGCCGGACCAACGCAACCCGTCGCGGTGCTAATTGGACGGCAAACACGATGGCCAAAACGATCAACGAAACCTTGACCGCCAGCGACATCTCCTGGTACGTCCACATCCGGGCTACACCTCCTGCCCCGCCTGAGGACTTGGCGCGTCGATGACGGTGATCGCCGGTGTGGCTACCGGTGAATGAACGTTGTCGTGATCAGCGGCATTATCCGGTGCGACCGGTTGTGTCGGAGTCAACAATTGCTTGACGGCTTGATGAACTGATTCTGCCACAACGCGAGGCGCAGCACGCTGCTGAAACGTCTCATGGCCGCGCTGGGCGATTTGTCGCACTTCATCGTAATGTTCGCGAGCCCACAGAATTTTTTCAGCGAGCTGTTGGGGATTGCCCGCCTCGACCAGCATCACGTCGTGATGGTCTCGCAGCAACTCGTCCACCGCCGGGCTGTGTCGCGTGATCAACGGGAGGCCCATCGCCAACGCCTCGAACGCTTTGTTGGGGATGACCCGGGCGGCCTTGTCGGTGGTGCCAAAAATGCCCAGTGCCAGATGCGATTTGGCGGCGGCCGCCTGGATTTCCTCCAGCGACTTCCACCCGTCAAACGACAAGTTGTCGGCACCCAGTTTCGATTGCAGTCTCGCGCATTTTTCAAATGTCTGTCCGGCGCCGATTAGGGTGAATCGAACGTTATCGTTTCGCAGTCGGGCCGCTGCGCGAACAATCGTTTCAACGCCCTGCAATGGAATGAACCCGCCCCAAAACAAAACCTGGAACGGCGCGCCCGGTTGCGGGTCTGCGGCAACGCTCGGTAACCGTTGTTGCTGGGCACTGATCCATAGGCGGCTGACCTGAGTTGCCGGCGCGTCAAAGGCGGATTTCAAGTACTGCACGTGCTGCAGCGTGTCGGTGAAACAAAGTTGTGACCGCCGTAGCATGGTGCAATCCAACCAAAAACAAAGTCGCGCCAACCACGACCCGGGGCGCGTTTTGCCCTTGTCGAACACCATGGTGTCATAGATCGAAAAATATGCGTCGGCAATGATGGGTCCGCGATAACACCATCGCACTAACGGAAAAATCGGCTGCGCGAAAAAACCCACGACCACCGCATCGGCCCGGCGAAGCCGGCCAGTTATCCAAGCGACCAATACATGCAAGGCAATCACCGCCAGTCGCAGCGGGTAACGTTTGCGATCGGAAAGTATCTCGTCGACCTCGAAATGGGCGCGGAGTCCATCGCGCACGATGGCCACTCGAGAGTAACTCGATTCGCGGGTCGCGATGTAAACAATTTTGTGTTTCACGTGTCTGGTGCGGGTACGGTTTGTTGTTTTGTCAAGTTGGACGGGGTGTGGGCGAAGCCGCGGTTCGCTTGCGTAAACTGGCAATTACCAGGACTTTCGCGACAACGACGACGGTCAGCGAAAACACCAGGCGATCGAAGACTGCCGTCGACACGGCCAGCGA
>JBFILF010000506.1:0-3620 GCA_041599835.1 Pirellulaceae bacterium | reverse complement strand
GCGGTCAGCAACGTTCCGCCGATGGCGATTTGCAGCCAAACGAATGTAAACGGTGGTACCGCCAAACGACCTGGCAGCTGGCTGAGGGCCAGCTTTGCCAGTACCGCAACGAAGGCCCCGGCCACGACGACGGTTAATAGCTGGATGGTGGCAACCAGGCGCTGATTCATTGCCAGACACAATCGAAATCCAATGACGTGCAAAGTGGCGCGAGATTGGCAAAGACACGGCGAATTAGACCCTGGATGACCGAGGAGTCGGTAGGGCGAGTGGGTCGAATGTTGATGTTCACCGTTGACGACCCTGTGATTGGCGCGCCGACTAGTTATCCTGCGGCGGATCCGCCGGAGCCGGCATGTCGGGTGAAATCGGCGGATCCAATGTGGCGTCGAGCATCAAATCCGGTGTTTCCCCGACGGGACCATCATCCAACGGGCAGACATCCATGAGATTCGGATTAGGCGGGCCGTAACGAAAACGCCCGCCCTGTTGTCGCGCATCGATCTCCGCGCATTGATTCCAGTTGCCTTCGGCCAACCGGATATTGTAATGCCCCAGCAGGCCGCCGGAAGTGTACACGAACTCTTGCAAGGCCAGGTTGTAATCGACCACGGCGCGATGAAATGCCGATGCGCTGACGGAAGCTCGCTGTTGAGCGTCGAGCAAAAAGAACACGTCTTCCTCGCCGGCCTCCACACGTTTGCGTTTGGGTTCCAATTCAGCCAGTACGGCTTGGCGCGTGTTGAAATTTGTCTTGATCAATTCAAAACTTCGATCGACCTCGGCATAGGCTGCATTGAGATCCAGCAACAACTGTGTTTGTTGTTCCTCAAGCAACGACTTGTCCCGCACCAACAGTAACTCGGCGTTGCGCACAGCCAAATGCCGGCGACGCAGGCCGACTGGACCCTCTAACTCGAAACCAAATCGCCACTCGTCCAGATCGCCCGACAACAAATCATCAAATGCCGAGCCGGGAACCGGCAACGGGTCTGGATCGCCTTGCCGGTCGCGACTGCCAAACAAGTTGTCCCCAAAACCGCGGACACCGTAGCTACCGACGGCATCGAGCCGCCACTTGTTGAGCTGCCTGGCGGCGCACAATTCGAGTTCCCGCTGGCGAACGATCCATTTCTGTCGCCGCAGTTCTACGCGGTCATGCAACGCCTGTTGCTGCGCGTCCTCCCAAGCAAATCGAATCGGGGCGATCGTGGGATCCGTTATGGGCCGGATCAGGCGACCGTCGTTGTTCAACAGACCCAGCAATCGTCGCAGCTGCCGTTCGGACCCCAGTACACCGGTTTGTCCGCTGGCATTGCCGCTCAGCGCGTCGATCACTTGTTGTTCGAAAGAATAATATTGTTGTCGAGTCTGTGCCTCGTCATCGGGACGGCTTAACCCCGCATCCACGCGCTTTTTGCGATTCTCCCAGATTAAACGTGCCGCTTCGCGAGCCCGAATTTTGACACCCAAGTCGCGATACGCGAAATACAGCTCCCAGTATGACCGTTCCACATCTCGCACCAGATCGCGGACGGCGGCCTCAAAGTCCGCCAAAGCGACGTCGCCACGGATTCGCGCAATCAGCACGCCGTTGTAGCTGCCCGGCTGGGCGTTAGGGCCGGCGATTCGGTTGACGGCCGTACCCGCCCCTTGCAGCAGCGGTTGGCGCACTTCGGCTTGCAGCAACATGTCCCAGTAGCTGGCAAATCGCTCGCCGCGTCCTTGCACGAAATTTGGATTGCGGTTGTAGTCCAAATTAGTGGTCAACGTAAAACGGGTGCCGACGGCTGTCGTTTTGGTTAAATCCGTTCGATAGTTTCCCACCTTAAACGTTCGGGTATCGTTACCCAGTCCGGCAAATACGTTGTTGAATTTCCGTTCGGTGTGGGAGATCGACAGGTTGGACGACAGTTGAGCATCAAAATCTGACAACGCCGATTCGACGCCGCCAAATGGATTGGTCTCTTGAATCGCCGGATCGAACACGGTCGCCGCGCCCTGCGGCGCACTGACCACGATTCCTCCCAATTTCTGCAGCACCTGGTTGTTCGCCAACGCGTATTCAATGGCTTCTTCCAGCGTCATCGGCCAGGGGTCTTGATCGTGGAAATTCCGGACAGTCACTGGCGGCGCCGTGGTCAATTGACTGGCAGACGCCAGTTGCGGATCTGTGACATCGGGATATTCAATTTGCTGATAATCCGTTTGGCACACCGGTTGATCGACAAAACTGACTCGCGAACGGTGGTGGCAACCGGGCAACAACCATCCAGCGCAAGCAATGATCAAACCGCTCATCGCGATGTGCCAACCGAAGTTTTTCGTCATGGAATCAACTGCCTTGATCGTGCAGATTAATTGATGCAGCCGGTGCAAACCGAGACACTGGAATCTCAAGTTTTATCGGTACAATCCGCAGGCAAAGTGATTGGAAGCGATACGGCGCTCAATACTGGAACATGCCGACAAGTTTGGCTGATCGTTGCAGCTTACCAGCAGCCGGGACAGTGTTCCCGCATGCCGATAGCATGTTTCTTGCGCGCATTTTGGCGACGGAGGCCGAGGATGTTTCTTGGCCCCATGCGTCGTACATTCAAGCGGACGGTGCCGCGCTCTAAAGCGCTACCGCGCCCGATGCGTCATGCGGCGAGCACCCAACCATCGCGTGTGAGTTGCCGGCGCTAACGAACCTGGGCGGCAATAGCCCAGCGGGTAAACGCAGGATTGTGGATGTTGCACCCACATGTTGTAAGGCAACAGCGTATGCGATGCGGCCAGATGGAGGGCCGACGAAACGGGCTGAAATAGACCGCGCGTTTGCCCGTATCGCTCCAGGCGGACGTCTTCGAAATACAACGGCCGATAACGAATGTCCGGCGCTCGCCACATGGCCAACCGCTGTTGAAACGAACTGGGATAATTCGAGCGGCCAAAACGGGCAAACAATTCAGCGGATTCGTCGACCGGTTTATTTTCGGCCGGATCACGCACCGTCAACTGAATGTCCATTATCGATTGACTTAGCTCATCGTCACCCAGCAATGACGTGGATTGCTGCACAACGTCACTAGGACTTTGGTCCTGTTGGGCCTGCTGAGTGTCTTGAACGCGCCGGTGAGATGAAGCAGAAAGAATCTCGAGCCCGTCATGCGCCTGTGCGGCCAGGCGCTCCGCAGCCGCATCAATTAACACGCCGATCACGAAACTACCAAGCAAAATGAATGCTGGACGACGCAGCCACGAAAAAACGCTAGCGAGCATGGAATAATCTTTCTATGTGATGGCCTAATGCTTCAGTTCATACATCGACACGCGAATTTCATTACTTCCGCACCAACAGGGACAAACGTCAAGCTTTCGCCAGATGGAAAACCCGCCGGACCCCGCACCAATGGTGGTCGCTGCGGATCACGCGCTGTGCACGCGCTGTGCGCGGGTCTCCGGACCCCGCACCAATGGTGGTCGCTGCGGATCAGTGATGGCCGTTTGCTGGAGACCTGCGGTCATGCTGTGCGGCGAGGTCATGAGACCTGCGCCGAGCGCGGTCATGCTGTGCAGCGAGGTCATGAGACCTGCGCCGAGCGCGGTCATGCTGTGCAGCGAGGTCATGAGACCTG